>NZ_CP087131.1:1205607-1507009 GCF_020911865.1 Chryseobacterium sp. C-71 | reverse complement strand
CATTAGAATTTCAGTATCATTTCCGAAGAATGATGATTCAGAATTCTTAGGTTTTACCGCAGTTACTTTTCCTTGTTCGTCAGCAATTGAAGCTTTCAGCGAAGAACTTCCAACATCATACCCTGTAAACATTTTTTTTGATTTAATATTTGTTAGAGACTAAATGTAATAATTTTATAATATAAATGAGATTTTTATTTTAAATTCATAATTTTTTATGATAAATCTCTATTTTAAATGCCTGTTTCACAAAGTTTTTTAAAATTCTTGTTATCTTATTTTTTATGATAAGGTAGTTTGCTTTTCGTATTTTGTACTCTAAGAATTTTACCGAAAAAGGCGAGTGAATCTGCAAAATGGGTTAATCTCCTGTAAAAAATGAGATTTTAGAAATAAATTCCAGGATTCGAGCTGAAAATATTATTTTTGAATATGAACAACAGAAATTGCGGGAAAAATACAGGCGACGATATATTATTTTCTTCACAAAAGCAGAGCGACAAACTGAAATTAGCTCTTCAGGATATGCAGTATTTACTGAACCGGGGCTATGCTGAAAAGGCTTCGTCAGATTTGGTGGGAAATCATTACCGATTAAAAGCCCGTCAGATTCAGGCATTGCGAGGAGCCTCGGCTTCTAAACTTCAGATTCAGAATAGAAAATTAAAGGAGCTGGTAATTTCAGATTTAAAAAACAAAACGATTTATCTGGATGGTTTTAATGTTTTGATTTTGTTGGAAAGTGTACTTTCCGAGGCTTATATTTTTGAAGGAACTGATGGTTGTTTTCGTGATCTGTCCGGCGTTCACGGAACTTATAAAAGAGTGAATCAAACACAAAAGTCAATTGAATTGGTTGCTGTATTTTTCAATAAATCACACGCTGAAAACCTGATCTGGATTTTCGACAAACCTGTTTCAAACAGCGGAAGGATTAAAGAAATGATTGTAGATTTTGCTCAAGAAAATGACCTCAACTGGAAAGTAGAATTAGAGTTTAATCCGGATAAATATTTAGTTGAAAATGCAGAAATAATGGTTTCTTCCGATGCCTGGATTTTAGATAATTGTAGAAATTGGTTCAATCTTGTGGGATATTTAATTAATGAAGAAAAACTTTCAGTCAACGTTGTGAAAATGTTTGATTGAGATAAAAAATATACAAATAATTTATTGTGATATTTGTGAAAATATTCGTGCAATTTGTGTTTAAAAGAAATGAAAGTGTTCTAAGAATTCAACATTTTTTAATTTAAAAATCAAGTAGGAAAAATTTAATTATGAATGTATTTGAAGATTATATTACATTCTTTTCAGATGAATGGAAAGAAAGATATCAATCGATTTTAGCTTGTGAACACCTCAATAGTTTAAGTGAAAATATTCAAAAATTTAAAGACAATACTTTAGATTTAAGTCTTCCTGTTTTTAATGAGGAAATAAAAATTGACCGAGATGAAAGTTTTAATCAGTTCATCGATGTTTTTAATTCGCAAAATTCAGATAAAATTAAAGCCAAGGAATTAGAAGAAATTCCATTTGAATATTGGCTGAATATTTTAGGGCAAAGACTAACTTCGGCAAGTTTGCGGGATGAAAATGCCATCCCGCCATCAAAAAAGATGTTAATTGAAGCCTGTGAAAAGCCTTTCAATAATGAAATTACCATCGCACAAAGAGCCTGGGAAAAGCATGTAGGAAGAATGGAAGACCAATTTTGGGGCGAAGTAAAAGGAAATAATGAACAAAAAAGGCAAATGGTCATGGAGAAAATTAATTTTATTTTAGATCAGAAAACATGGTGGAATGTTTTCTATCATTACAAACACGAATTGGTTTTTGAAGTCAGAGAAATAAATGGTCACGGAATCCGGTGGAGCCACGGTGGAAAAAATCTGATTGGCTTTTTGGAGGGTTTTATTAATGAATGATGTAAATATTAAATAAAAAAAATACTGCGTAAAAAGATTGCGTACCTTATTGATAATTTTGATCCCGAATTTTAGAATATCATCTTCCATTTCTGCTAAAATGAAAAATATTTACAACAAAGGAACTTTCAGAAGCTTCGAATATGGTAAAATCGGACCTTATTTAAAAAAGCATGGAAATAAAAAATGGAGGAGAACTGAAAAATCTGAAATCGAAAATCAACTTAGTGAAACCATTAAATTTTTTAAGCAAAGAAGAAAAAATCGAAAACTAATCTGGGTTAAAATCACAAGAGAAATTAATGGAAGAACGGATTCTGATTACAGAAGTTTCAATTCAGAAAAATCTTTTAAAGATTCAATAAACAGAGCACATGTAACAAGATATTTTTTAATCAATAAAACAAACAAAAAATGAACACATTTATAGATATTGGCATTAATCTGACCAATAAACAATTTAACAACGAACACGAAGAAATCATCAATCGAGCTCTCGACAATGGAGTCGAACAAATGATTCTTACAGGAACAAGCGTCCGTGGAAGCAAAGAATCAGCTGAAATCGCAGAAGATTATCCTGAAATTTTATTTTCAACGGCCGGAATTCATCCTCACGACGCAAAATCTTATAACAATGAAAGTATTAATGAATTAAGGAGATTATTAAAACAAGACCACGTCGTTTCAGTCGGAGAATGTGGACTGGATTTCGACAGAGATTTTTCACCAAGATCCATTCAGGAAACATGTTATTGCGCCCAACTCGAATTATCCATTGAAATAAATAAACCTCTTTTTCTTCACGAAAGATCAGCTTTCAAAAGATTTAACGAAATCACCGACGAATATCTATCCAAACTTCCAAAAGCCGTGGTTCATTGTTTTACCGGAACTTTAAATGAAGCAAAAAATTATCTGGATAAAGGATTTTACTTAGGATTTACTGGAGCAATAAGCGATACCAACAGATTCAAACATTTGGAAGAAGTGATTAAATATGTTCCGCTCGACAGAATGATGATTGAAACCGATGCGCCTTTTATGCTTCCGAAAAATATGCCGAGAATGCAAAACCGCCGAAACGAACCGCAATTTTTATCCTATGTTGCCCAGACAATCGCAAATCTCAAAAAAATAAGTATTTCAGAGGTTGCAGATGAAACTACAGAAGTCGCAAGAAATTTTTTCAGAATATAAAAAAGAGCTCTACTGATCAAGTAAAGCTCTTTTTATTTATAGCGATTCTTTCTTATTAAATTACTTTCAAAGCAGCTTCCAAAGCCAATTCAATCATCGGTTTCAACGCTTTTTCTCTTTCGTCTGCCGAAATAAATTCTTTGGTCGGAATTATATCAGAAACCGTAAGAATAGTCGCTGCATTTTTACCTAAATATTTTGCGTTGGCAAACAATCCGAAAGCTTCCATTTCTACTGCAGGACAATTGTATTTCGTCGCAATTGCAGGTGTTGCAGGATCTTTTCTGTAAAAAATATCACTGCTGTGGATGTTGGTTGCCTTAGCTTTTAACGATAATTCTTCAGCCGTTTCATTGATGATGTCAAAAATATTTCCCTGATGAGACATAACTTCCTCTTCAAATCCCCAAGCGTATTTCGCATATGTACTTTCGCTGGCCGCATTTTCAACATTGAGAATGTCAAATAATTTCACATCACTCGAATATCCGCCACAAGTTCCGATTCTGATGATCGTGTCAACCTCATATTCTGTGTACAACTCGAAAGAATAAATTCCGATGCTCGGGAAACCCATTCCGCTTGCTCCCACAGAGATTTCTTTGCCTTTGTATGTTCCGGTGTAATAGAAAATACCTCTCGTTTTACTTACCAGTTTTGCATTTTCAAGAAAATTTTCTGCAATATACTGCGCACGAAGCGGATCTCCAGGCTGCAAAACAACTTTTGCGATCTCTCCTTTTTTGGCACTGATGTGTACACTCATATTTTTGTTTTAAATTTCAGCAAAGATAAAAACTTTTTAAATGGCATTGCATGAAACAAAATAGTAAACCAATTACAACTATTCATGACCAATTACTCATAATTAGGAGCTATTTCCTGCTCTCCGCACTCGCTATTTTTCGTGTTTCGGCTGCAGCGGCTTGCCGCCGCAGCCGAAACACGAAAAATGAGCTCAAACAAATGTTGCGATCATGGCTAGGAAAAGGCAAAATCAGTATTCTCAGAAACTTATTTCCAAATTATAAATATTTCGATAAATTAAAGCAAATGAAATAATATTTAATTCTTAATCCTTGATTTAAAATTTTATTCTCAGCAAAATAATTATATTTTTGTCATATCATGGAAATGAAATCCCCATTTTTAGACACTTTATTTCTGCTTCGGAAAGAAGAATGTATTACTATTTTTGAAGAAGTAAAAAAGATCTCTCCCAAAGAGGAGCAGGAAGCGGCAGCATATTTTGAAACCGAATTTGAAAAAGAAAGACTTGAATTTTTATCTGATCAGATTGCGTTTGATAGAGATTCTGCAGTTTGGGCAGCAAAAATTTTGTATCACAGCGTGCAGCTTTATCTTGTTCGTGAAAATACAGAAAAAGATCTTGCTCGGTTGATTCCGACATTTAAAGGAAAACTTACGCTTTCATCAAAATTATCTGCGGATTTGTCACTGAGATTTTTGCCACAGATTATCATAGCTCTGAAAAATTTGGATGCTGATGATCCGCTGATTCCACTTCTTGAAAATATTTTACAACAGTTTCATTATTCCGGGATTGATGCAGATTTAGATTTAGAAAAACTCAATTGGGAAGAAGAGCTGCAAGATAAAACATACAGGAAACTTTATCTCGAAAGAATTGTAGAAAATAAAGTCTACAGACTAGCAGAAATTCCATACATCAACGCTTTGCTGACCGCAGAATTCGGATGGTATAAAGATGTTTTCTGGAGACAATTAAAAATAATAGAAAACTAATTTCTGTATTTCTTAGCTGAGTAGAACGCTTGCGAAAAAAAATATGCTAATCAATATTAAAAAAAATCTTGCGCTCTTTGCGTTAAAAATTAATTAGAAACAATGACTCAAAATATTGAAAAACTAAATAAGGTTCTTAACTACGTAAAAGACACTTTCGTTGGTAAAAACGATGTCGTAGATTTACTTGGAATCTGCTTGCTGGCAAGGGAAAATGCATTTTTGTACGGACCTCCGGGAACAGCAAAGTCCGTTTTGGTAAGAACTTTAGCAAAAACCTTAAAAGATGGCAAAAACTTCGAATATCTTTTAACACGTTTCACAGAACCGAACGAGATTTTCGGTCCCTTCGATATCAGAAAACTGAAAGAAGGAGAGCTTTTTACGAATACAGACGGGATGATGCCGGAAGCATCGCTGGTTTTTCTTGATGAAATTTTCAATGCGAACTCGGCGATTCTGAATTCCCTTTTAATGGCTTTGAACGAAAAGATTTTCAAAAGAGGAAAAGAAACAAAACATTTGCCGGCGTTAATGTTTGTGGGCGCAAGCAATGTTCTTCCCGAAGATGAAGCTTTGAATGCATTATTCGATCGCTTTTTGGTAAGAATCAATGTAGATTACGTACATCCTGATCTTCTTCAGCAGGTTCTTTTGGCAGGAAGAAAACTTGAAAACAATATAGATTCAGACATTCCTGAAATTTTGGCTCATGAGATAAAAGAACTTCAGGGATTATGCAAAACTGTAGATTTAAAGCCAATTTATGAAGCATATCTTAATACCATTATCAACCTTCGCAATACAGGAATTACTATTTCGGATCGTAGAGCGGTAAAAATGCAGAATTTGATCGCCGCAAGTGCATTAATCTGTGGTAGAAATGAAGCCATTCTTTCAGATTTATGGGTGTTGAAACATATTTGGGATACCGAAGAACAGATTGAAATTCTTGAAGGAATCATCAATAGAGTTATTGAAAAAGATGAAAATCCACAATCTCATCCGCAGGCATTGCAGAACAAAACTCCGAATCCTGAAGAAGTGATGAAAGATGTGAAGATACTGTTTGATCAATGGGAAAACGGGAGTTTGAGCTTCGAAGAGCAAAATGTTATAAAAGACAAACTGAGATATCTTCAAACCCGTTGCGATTGGATCGCCAATGGAGAACAGAAACAGTATATTCAAAAAGAAATTGAAAGCTTATGGCAGAAGATTCTTCAGAGCGCTTAAAAGAATTTTGGGCTGAGATTCCCCGTAAAGATGAATATTCTTTAGGGGCGATCCGCAATTGGAAAAATATTCAGATTGCAGGAGACGATGATGTAATCTGGCTGAAAGCCTTTACAGCTGAACAAGCCGTTTCTTCGGAATTGAGACAGCTTCCTAATTTTATATTGTATGAATTAAAAAACGGACTTTTATTGAGAAAAAATGCGTTGGTTCCAAGTAAAAAAGTGAGAACAGGCTTACTTTGGTCACCGATTGATAAGGCATTAAAGCTAACTTTTCCTGTTTCAAATAATAATTTTTTCGGAATTGAGGAAAAGATTGAAGTTTATCTAAAGAAAGGAGAAAATGAACATCCTGCAGCGGCACTTTTATGTTTAATTGATGATGTTAAAGATAAAATCATTGAACTTCCAAAATTTAAGCTTGAAAAATTGCAATGGATGATCATCGATGACAAAGCGTTATTTTTAGGAACTCCTTTACTAGGTTTTCCGGGGAAAACTTTTTGGATGAAAGACGGTCATCTTTTACCAAGCGGATTTGATTTTGAATTTAAAAATCTGAGCTCATTATTACAGAAAAAATACAATGAAGATTCCGATAAATTAATAGTCTGGAGCGAAAATGGAAGCTATTTGGCTATCGATAAAATTGATTTCCGAAAACTCTCCGTAAGCTCGTTTCGTTTGACTCAAAAAGCCAGAGAATGAATGTAAAAGAATATTTTCAATCATACGAAGATTATTTCTGGGAGTGGATCACAGATAAGGATGTCCGTGACTTGTCGGGATATCTTGAGAATAATCTGATTTCTGTTCCTCATGGAGGAGGAGCGATTGCTTACAGACCGTACATTATTGAAGTTTTAAAAGAACTTCAACCGCAGGGTTTTCCACATTTTGGGGCTTTTCTTCTGACAATGTATGCAACTCAGGACGGCTATCTGAATCTGGATGGAGTTTTTTATTTTTTGAGAAAATATAGGACTGAGGAAAAAAGTACCTTTAATCTTGATATTCAAAACGCCTGTCAATTGCTTGGAAATCTTAGTAAAATAGGGAATTCGATGAAGAAAGGGCAAAACAGGATCAATCTTTTTCAGACTATTTTTAAAGATTCTGGTTACTCGGTTTCTGCTAAAGACTCAGAATACATTTTGACCTCTTATTTCAGAGGATCTCATAAGATTGCTGATGCTGCTCATAAGCTTCCGCTGACAAACGATGTTTACCATAAAGATATTGAGACGCTATCATTTATTCACAAAAAATTTCCGACGACAGAATCAATTATTAAAGCCATGCGTGGTTTAGTTGACGAACCGGAAATTAAAGAAGAAATAGGAGAACAACAAACCACAACAGAATCTGAAAAAGACTTTATTCAGGAACTTATTGAAGAGCCTAAAACTTTTCAGATAGGAAGCTTAATTAAAAGAATCTGGAGCGGACTGAAAATCCCGATGCGGCATCTTTCTCCCGGCGCACAACCGTTTGGCGGCATTTCTGATATTACCAACAAAGGAGATCTTCACAGAATGCTGTTGTCAGAATTTGCCAATGAAGATGAGGTTTTTATAAATCGTGTGGCGAATAATGAAGCATTATATATTCAACGTGAAATTCCGCCCGAAGAAAATGTTTTTGAAAGAATTATTTTAATAGATACTTCTCTGAAAAACTGGGGAACCCCGAAAGTTTTGTCTTTCGCTTCAGCCCTTGCTGTTATCAAACATCCGAAAGCACATTCGGAGTGTAAGGTGTATGCTTTGGGGCAATCAAGCATTGCTATGACATTAGACCGTGTGGAAGAGGTTATTGAAAATCTGAATTTGGTAAGCGGAACATTAGATGTTTCGGAAGCATTAGATTTATTCTTCAAAAAAGAACGTACAGAAAAAGATCTGGAAGTTTTCTTTATCACCAATCATGAAAATTTAGCGAATGAAAATCTGCAAAAAGTGATTCATGAAAACAGAAACCGACTGAAGTTTTTGGTAACCACGTCGGCAGATGGCGAACTGAATTTTTATAAACACCATCTAGGAGCAAGAAAGCACATTCAAAAGATTATACTTCCACTGAAGGAACTTTGGGCAGATCCGCCGCACCGAAAAAGTAAAAGTTCAGTGAGCCAGAATATTAAAGGTGAAAAAACAGATGTTCCTCTCAATTATCCTTTACTTTTCCCGCTTCCGCAGCAACAGATTGCAAAGTTTATGTATGAAGGAGAATTTTTTATTTTAAGCAGTAAAAAGCAATTGCTGAGAACATATCTTTCAGATAATTATTACAATAGAGATTATTATGAAATTTATAAAATTCTTCGTGGCTGCGAGGTTTTGTTTGAAAATATATCTGTGAAAGACAGAGGAATATTTGCTTTGGCTAAAAATAAACAGCAACAGTTTATTTTATGTCAATATCAACAGGATAAAAAACTCATTTCAAAACTGAATATTGAAACTAAAGAATATTCCGAGCTTAATGTTTCCGGTTTTGATATTCCGTTAAATATGGAATTGGTCTATTTCGACAGATATTTTTATTTGCATCAAAATAATTTACCTACAATTTTTATGATTAATCTTGAAGGTGAAGTATCTGTAGATTTGGTGAAAAATGATCCTGAAATTCATAAAAATATAGAAAAATTAAAGATTGAAGTCGATAAATTAAAGCAGAACAATTATAAATTTACCAGCAACTTTACCACGATTGGAATTAATGATAATAATAATTTGGTGATTTCTAAATATGAATTAAAGTTTTGGGGAAGTTCAATGGCGCAGTATAAAAACCAATCTCCCATTGTGATGGTTGCCAATCAGAATAAAAATAAGTTCACTTTTTCAGACGGAAGCGAAATTATTGCAGACTCTCGCGGAATGCTTACTTTCAGAAGTATTAATGCCAATATTCCCGAATTTTATGTGCCGACTTCAAGGCATACTGGGATGGCTTTAGCTTCTGAGGCGGAGTTTGGAGGCTATGAATATTACCTGCCAGATCATACGCTGCTGAAAGTAAAAACGATTGCAGAAATGTACGAAGCTTACTTACAACCTTTTATAGATCAAGTATTGGAGTATGGAGTTGAAGATTAAACCTTTTCCGAAAAACAGTTATCCCAAAAGAGGCCTTCTCATCAGAAGTGCTTCACCTTTGATATGGTTTCGTGAAATAGAATCATTGGGAATTGATCTTAACGTTGTACAGACCTTTGCTATTCCTTCTCTTGAACCGAATATTTTGTATGGCTTCTTTCTTATTTTTGGAGGTCAAGCTCCTGAAGAAATTGGAAAGAATTCTTATTTTCAATGTTTTGATAATCAATTGTTCATTCCTGAAAACACCGATTTTTATCCAAAAATAAATTCAGAAGACTGGAGAAATATTGAAGCTCAATACATCATCATGCATCCTGATTTCGGATTAGTTAAATTAAATGAAACAATAGATTGGGTAACATTATTACAGGAATCGCCAATAACAGAAGCAAAATTAAAAAAGCCATCGAATAGTGTTTTCATTCCACAAAGAATCAGAAGTTTTAAAGTGGATATGAATGATGATGAATTGCTGGAGCAGCTTCTCAATCCTACAACAGATGAAGATTGGATGAAAAATCTGCCATTCGATTTGGAAAAGCTAAAAGCTGGAGATCAGGCTGAGATTCTGAAATATATAGAATACATTACAAAGTATCCTGAGCGGGCAGTTTATTTAGGAATTCCATTGGATATTCATTCTACATTGCGAGGCGGTTTTGGGAATTTCGATTGGGGGATGTTTGGTGGTGCCGGAGGTGAGAAAGGTGATGGAGCGCAAAATGAAAGATCACCATTGAAAATGACAGGGGCACAAAAGATGTTTGCCGTTTTCCTAGCACTTATTGTAGTGATTATTTTCGCTTTTGAATTTGGTAAAGAGCAGGCATCAAAAGAACAGGTTTCTACAGATTTATATAACGAGAACACTGTTGAAACGGCTCCAGAGACAGAAAATAACGATGGGCTGATTTTTCAATCCGGTTTTACCGCTATCGATATGAAGGTTGATTCTGTATTTGGAAATGAAAGACGCTGGTTGGTTAATGATTATAAACAAACGTTCAATAGCGAAGGAGGAAAAGAAGCAATGCTTTGGAAAATTCAAGAATACAGAGCCAAAGAAAAGAAATTCAGAGATTCATTAAAAAAAATGTACCTGAAAAAAATTGAATATGTAGTAGATCTTAAAACAAAAAATTACCATAAAAAAATTCTGGATTCTATTCAGAAAGACCCTTCAAACAAGATGTCTAAAATATCTAAAAAACTTCTAGCTGATGATATTCTGGAAATGAGAAAAACAACGATCAGTGATTCTCTTGCAAGGATTTATGGCACAAACCATGAAACTGATCCTCAAATCGTCTTTAATGATAATCTGCAAAACGATGCTTTAAAAGCAACAGAGGATGCTCATGTTAAAAAAGAGATTTCCTTTTCCGAAATTGTTTGGCTGTTGCTTGCCGTTGTAGGTCTTGTGGGCGTGTATTCTTACTTTATCAGGAAAAAGCCGTTTGATATGGGAGGAAGTTATGTTTCGGAAAGTATTAAACTAATCTTGATTGTTATATTGGGAAGTACCTTGCTGTATATTTTTTATCCTTTGATTGCCGCTTTCGGATACAATTGGCTGGTTTGGATATTAATTATTGGCGTATTGGTTCTTCTTTACCGTTTATTCAGTGAAGATATGGATATTTTAAAATCAGGAAAGAAATGAAAAAGCAAAAGTTTATAGAAAAGTTTTTGACGGCCTTTTTTGTTCTTGTAATTTTTAAATTGATTGCGATTTTTGCACAATTATCTCAAACAGATCTCTCAACTGTTATAGGAAGTTTGTTCAAATTTATATTTTTTGCCGCAGCTGCCATTGTGCTTATCGTTCTTTTGCAAAATCAGGAGAAAGATCCTCAGCCTCCTCCAACAAAAAATTATGGAGGCGGTGGTTTGTCTATAGATACTTCATTGTTTGATAAACTGCGAAGTATATATGAAGATATAGCCAGAAAACACATTGAAGATAACGAATACAAAAAAGCGGCTATTGTTTACATGAATCTTTTAAAAGATAATTATCGTGCTGCCGCAACATTAGAGGAAGGTGGTTTTTATAACGAAGCAGCAGTTGTTTTTTTGAAAAAAGTACTAAGCAAAGCAGATGCAGCCAACTGTTATGTGAAAGCAAAACAATATGATAAAGCGATTATTTTATACAAAGAGCTTCAACAAAAAGAAAAAGTAGGTGATTTATACAAAGAAATTAACGATTCTGAAAATGCATTGATCTTTTATCAAATGGTAGTAGATGATTATCTGCAGAGCCATCAGATGGTAAAAGCCTCTTTGGTATATCGAAATAAAATGGATAAACCGAACGAAGCCCAACAAATACTTTTACAAGGCTGGAAGGAAAATAAAGAAGCATTCAATTGTCTTCAAAATTATTTTGCAAATATTTCTGAAATCGGTCAACTAGAAAAGGAAATTCAGTATTTATATGAAAATACATCTCCTGATAAAAAAATAGTGTATTTGGAAGCCATGAAAATTGAGTTTAAAAAAGATCAGCGACTACAAAAATCCACAAGAAATATTGCCTACAATATCATTGCAGAAAATATCAACAGCCGTTCCGAAATCGTCAATGAATTAAAACATTTTAATCCTGATGATGATGTGATTTTAAAAGATATTTCGAGGTATAAAACAGGACGAAATAGAATGTTTAGGTATTAGAAGTAAAAAAAATACGCTTCTGTCATTGCGAACCGAAGGTGAAGCAATCTAAATTAAATAAACCCATTTTATGCTCAAGATTGCTTCCTAGCTTTGCTTCTCGCAATGACAAAATTAACAACTATTAAGAAAAACATTTATCTTTGCACCAATATAATAATGACAATACAAAGAGCACATATCAGTTTAAATCTATGCGATCGCCCTGTACTAAAGGGATCGTTTGGATATGAATGGATGATATTAGATGAGGCGAAATGTGCTTGCTTTGAAAATTATTTACTGTAAAATCGTAAAAATTTAATCAAAATACTGCAGAAACGCCTTGATGATCGGGGCGTTTTTTGTGTTTTTAGGGCAGAAATTATTTAGAATGAAAAAAAATAACCATAAAAGTGAAAATTATTTAACCAAAAATGAACAATTAATAAGAAAATAAAGCGTGATCAATAACCCGATGAGAGACAGTCATTTAGGTAATTAAGATATCTGTAAAATATTACGGACAGAAATACTCTACTCTAAATTTTAATTATAATTAATTGATTTTCAAATAGTTAATTGAAAAATAAATTTGTGAGTTAAAAAAAATCATACTTACTTTGCAACCGAAAATTAAAAGCAACACGTTTTTAATCTTTTCAAAAAACAATTTTAAACAACAAGAATATAATGAAACAATTACATAACATATCTAATCAGTATTCAAGACGACACGGACAAGAGCCGATGGGACTTGCATGTATTCTTGATAGTGAATTTGTGGATAAAAGGTGCTTATATAAATGGGTCAGCTAATGTAGCGACACGTCAAAAATATATAAAGCGCCTCCCGAAAAGAGGCGCTTTTTTTATGGTTTCTTTAGCTTATTTGGTAAAGCGTCGGTCTGTGGAACCGGAGAACAGGGTTCGATCCCCGGAGATACCCAAAAGTGAAAATCTCATAGCTCAATGGATTGGAGCATCGGTCTGATACGCCGAAGGTTGAAGGTTCGAGTCCTTCTGAGATTACAAAAGATAATCTTGTAGCTCAATTGGATAGAGCGTTGGTTTACGACACCAAAGGTTGAAGGTTCGAGCCCTTCTAAGATTACAAATAGAATCTCATAGCTCAAATGGTTAGAGCACCGGTCTTTTAAACCGGGGGTTGAAAGTTCAAATCTTTCTGGGGTTACAAAGATCTCGTAGCTCAATTGGATAGAGCATGGGTTTTCTAAACCCAGGGTTACAGGTTCGATCCCTGTCGAGGTCACAAAAGGAGAGTAGGCAAATATTGGTTTGTTGCGGCTTACTGCTAATGAGTTCTACGACAGTAGTGAAGGTTCAATTCCTTTGCTCTCCGCAAAAAAGGTCTATTGAGGTAATGGCTAACCTGCCTGCCTGTCGCTCAGGCACTGCGAGTTCGAAATGCAAAGCATTCGTGAATTCAAAAGAAAAATATATGTGATGATGAACAATCTCGCATAGACCGCAAAGGTTCACGGAAAAATTTCCGATCCGACTGTCTCTCGGAGAAGATTTTTGAAGTGAATCTGCAAAACTGGAAAGATAACGGTGGTTGTTTACCCGCCTTGGACGCGGGAGGTCGCAGGTTCGAACCCTGCTTTCCAGACAATTTGCTCCATTCGTCTAATGGTTTAGGACGGCTGCCTTTCGAGCAGTAAATAAGGGTTCGATTCCCTTATGGAGTACAAATGATTTCGTAGCTCAATGGGTTAGAGTATCGGTTTCATAAGCCGAAGGTTAAAGGTTCGAAATCCGAAGGATTCGTGAATACAAAAAATTAAAAATAAAATTTATGAACAATCCTTCCGAAATTACAAAAAATGATTCTGTAGCTCAATGGTAGAGCGCTGGTCTGTTAAACCAGAAGTTGAAAGTTCGAGCCTTTCCAGAATCGCAAATAACTAAATGGTAATTGTTTCAAAAGAGAAGAGAAAAGGTTTGTCAAGCGCAGAAGATCTTTACGCCAAAAACACAATATAGACAGACTTTTTCTTAACTCAAAAAATGAAAATTAATAGATGAAGGTTGGAAGATGGATGAAGAAAGATGAAAGCTTTAAACATAATATAAATTTTTAGGTTAAATTAAAGTTTGTCAAAGCGCAGAAGTTCTTATATCAAACAAAAAATTAAGACAAGCTTTATTTTTAATGAAAATTTAAATAAAAAAGAATAATCAATATTGTGGAAATTATTCATTACCCATTATTGATTACTCATAAAAAACGATGGTTCGCCGAAGTGGAAGAGTCGGGGCGGTCTGCAAAACCGTTGCGTGAGCTGAGTGGGTTTGAATCCCATAACCATCTCAAATAACTAAAATGAGATTAGTTCCGAAGAAAAAGTAAAAGTTTGTCGAGCGTAGAAGTTCTTATATCAAACTAAAAAAATAATGACAGGCTTTGTTTTTCTTCAAATGAGAAATTAGATGTTAGAAGCTAGAATGAAGATTTGAATCATTTATCAACTATCATTTATAAAATCCGGAAGTACGCCGAAGTTGGAGAGTCGGGGCAGACTGTAAATCTGTTGCTTTATTGCTGAGTAGGTTCGAATCCTACTACTTCCACAAACACCGCTGATAATGTAATGGCAGCATGCAGGAAATGTACTCTTGTTGTTTAGGTTCGATTCCTAGTCAGTTTGTTTTATCGCTCTATTCGTCTAACGGTTCAGGACGCCTGCCTTTCGAGCAGAAAACAAGGGTTCGATTCCCTTATAGAGTACTAGGTTTAAATGGAAAAGAGAAAAGTTTGTCGAGCGCAGAAGATCTTTACGAATATAACAGGCATAGTTTATAAATATAGACAAGCTTTTCTCAGACCTAATTTTATAAATGATAGTTGATCAATTATTATTTATAAAAACCCGCGGGAATGGTAGACACACTTGATTTAGGCTCAAGGTTTTGGGGGTTCGACTCCCTCTTTCCGTACAAAAGTATTTAAAATCTTGGAAGAGTGGCGTAGAAGGTCTGCACGTTAGTCTGAAAAACTAGAGGTACAGGTTCGATTCCTGTCTGTTCCGCGAAACTGATTCATAGTGTAATTGGTCAGCACACAAGACTTTGACTCTTGTTGTTCAGGTTCGAGTCCTGATGAATCAACAAAAATTGCTTCGATAGTGTAATGGCAGCATCTCAGTCTCCAAAACTGATGGTATTGGTTCGAATCCAGTTCGGAGTGCAAAACCGAATGGTCAATAATTAAAAAATTGATGATTCACAACTAACAAATTAAAATTTAAATAAAACAAATTTAAAACATGTAGAAAAAATGGAAACGCAACAACAAACATGGCAAAACATGACCGGAAAATTTTTCCAACACTCTATCACACATTTGGTAGAAGAAGCCATCATCCGCGAACAGGCAAATGGACACCGACTGAAAGTGTGTGTGGGTTCAGACTCCCACGTTTATGGTGACGCCATTAATTATGCTACGGCAGTTGTCTTTATTCGTGAGGGAAAAGGAGCGTTTACCTTTATCAGAAAAGAAAGAGAAATACAGAATATCAGTATCAAAGAGCGAATGTTGAACGAAGTCAACAAATCCGTAGAAATCGCCTACGCCATTTGCTCTATTCTGGAAACTTATGATGTGGAAATGGAGGTACACGCAGACATTAACACCGATCCGGATTTTAAATCCAACGTTGCTTTGAAAGACGCAATGGGATATATTCTTGGAATGGGATACGTGTTTAAGGCAAAACCTTACGCATTTGCAAGTTCAAATTGTGCTGATATGATGGTGTAATAAAGCGGGAAATGGTATGTGAGAAGTTTGAAGTTTTTTAACAGTATGATATTTACTTCCTGCATCTAGCTTCCATTGAAAAAAAATAAATTAAAATGTTTTTATACGACAAAGTAATAGTCATAGATATCGAAGCTACGTGTTGGGAAAAAGGGCAAACTCCTGAAAATCAAAAAAGAGAAATTATTGAAATCGGGATTTGCAAACTCAATATGTTGGATGGAAGTATCGAAGATAAAAGAAGTTACTTGATAAAACCGACACAATCAGAGGTAAGTGAATACTGTACACAACTTACGGGAATCACTTCTGAAAAATTAGAAAAAGACGGATTTTCTTTTAAAGAAGCCTGTTCGAATATCAAAAACAGATATAATTCATTACGAAGAACATACGCCGGTTATGGCGGATTCGACAAATCGATTGTGGAAAGTCAGTGTAAAGAATTTGATGTTAAATTTCCTTTCAGTGAAACGTATCTTGATTTAAAAGTCTTGATAAGTTTAATGACTGGTGAAAAGCCAATTGGACTATTGAAAGAACTTCAGACAAGAAATATAGAATTTGAAGGGAGTAATCATAATGGTGCAGATGACGCTTTTAACACAGCAAAATTATTGTATCAAGTTTTAAAAAATTAAAGCAATGGAACTAACAAAAAGATTATTATTTCTGGATGATATAAGATATCCTATTGAGGCACATAAGTACACTAAACAGGATATTTTCCTCAGAAAAGACTGGCATACCGTTCGAAATTACGAGCAATTTGTCAACAGGATTTTGGAAAAAGGACTTCCGGAAATGATCTCTTTTGACCACGACCTTGCCGATGAACATTATTTAACCCCAGATTCTCAGGAATTTGTTGAAAAAACAGGTTACGATTGTGCAAAATGGTTGGTAGAATATTGTATGGATAACTATTTAGACTTACCAAAATTCTACTGTCACTCAATGAATCCTGTTGGAAAGGCAAATATTGAAGGTCTTTTGAACAACTTTAAAAAATTATAATGGACATTTTTAGATTAATTCAGGATATAAAAACGCATTTGAAACTCAGTTTTGATGAGGTCGACAAATGGTTTGAAAAAGATAATGTAACGTTGAACTTTCAGCCTTCAAACGGAGGTTGGACGATTCAACAAATTTTAGAACACATTTATCTGACGAACTTTTATTTGTTAATTCTCATTGAAAAAGGTTCAAAAAAAGCAATGCGTAATTATCAAAATCTTGACTTAACTCTTGAAATAAAAAACTACAGTTTCAATAAAGAAAACTTTGATAAAGTAGGTGAATACGGAGCTTTTGAATGGATAAGACCAGAACACATGGAGCCGAAAGGAGAATTAAATTTAAATAAAATCAGAAGTTTAATTTCTCAGCAGTATAATCAATGTTTAAACTATTTAGACTTAATGAAAAACGGCGAAGGTCTTCTCTGCAAAACAACAATGACGGTGAATGAGCTAGGAAAAATCAATGTGTATGAATACATTTATTTCCTATCGCTTCACGCCCAAAGACACGTTACTCAGATGAGGAATAACGAATTAGAAACAATTAAAAATTAAAAAAAATGATTTTCAAAACATATAACTCTATAGAAAATGCTTACCAAACCCGCGTGATCGATCAGATCAGGTTGCAGGGTTTTGGGGATGAGGTTTTCATTATACAGGAAAAGGTTCATGGCGCTAATTTCTCTTTCATTACCGATGGAAAGGAGATTAAAATAGCCAAAAGAACCGCTTTCATCGATAAGGATGAAAAATTCTATAATGCCCATCAAATGTTGGAGCGTTACAGAAAAAACGTATTTGATTTGTTCGAAAAAGTGAAAACGATCCATCCGGATTTGGAAACTGTAGTAATCTACGGTGAATTGTTCGGTGGCGGTTACAAACATAAAGAAGTTGAGCCAGTAAAAGATGCAATAAAAGTTCAAAAAGGTGTTGAATATGCACCTCACAACGAATTTTACGCATTCGACATCAAGTTGAACGGCACAACTTATTTGGATACAGATTTGGTTAATCAAATTTTCGAGGAAACCGGATTTTTCTACGCTAAAATCTTATTTCAAGGGACTTTGGAAGAGGCTTTGAAGTTCCCTAATGTTTTCGATTCTAAAATTCCGGCTTGGTTGGGATTGCCGGAAATCGAGAATAATATGTGTGAAGGAACGATCGTCAAAACTTTGAAAACTAAATATTTTGGAAACGGTTCAAGAGTCATTTTGAAAAATAAAAATGAAAAGTGGACTGAGAAATCTAAAATGATTAGGAAAGACAGACCGATTCAAAAAGAAGTTCATTTCAGTGAAAATGCCAAAAATATTTGGGAAGAAATCCAAAAATATGCAACTGTAAATAGGTTAAATAATGTTGTCAGCAAAATTGGTGAATTTGAACCTAAGATGATTGGCAAAGTGATTGGTCTTTTTTCACAGGATATTTTGGAAGATTTTGAAAAAGATTTCCCGAAAGTTTTCACAACCATAGAAAAAGAAGAACAGAAAAGGATCAACAAAAAGTTGAATTCTTTAGTCATTGACGTTGTAAAAGAAGAGTTAATGACTCTAAAAGTATAGTTTCGGTAATTTATTATCGAAACTTTTTTATAAGTTTAATTTAACAATAAGAATCGCAAAAATTTTATTTATTAAACACTCGTTTTGTCTTTCCGTAGGGATCTAAGCAATGCTTGTAGAAATAATGGTTAAAAAAAACGAGCTTAAATTCTTTCAGAATGACAAACAGAGAGTAGAATTTTTGTGATTAAAAAAATAAAAGAAATGTTACAAGCAGAAATAAAAAGTCTTTTAAAAGAAGACATCAGTATATTAATAAAAATCCCGAATTCAGCAAAGCATTATTTGTGTGATTGCGGTGAAGCGAGTTTACTGACAGTGAAAGAAGTGCAGTCGGTTTCAGCGATCTTCATCAGTCATACTCACATTGATCATTTTTCAAATTTTGATGGAATTTTCAGACATCAGATCGGAAGCGGAGAAAAAATCGTGATTTGCGGACCGAAAAATATTCATCATCAAATTGAAGCAAGATTAAAATCTTACACTTGGAATTTAATTGATGAAAATGCGATTGAATATGAAATAAGAGAGATCATTTCAAAAGAAAAAATTAATATTTATAAAATTCGACCACCACATTGGAATCTTGAATTGGCAACAACTCAAAATTTCCTTTTTGAAGATGAAAGTGTGAACGTTGAATTCGCAATTCTTGATCACAAAACAGATTCAATCGCTTATTTATTTAAAGAAAAAGATTCAGTCACTTTTAATGAAAATGCTTCTGAATTCAAAAAAGGAAAATGGATTAGCGAATTGAAATTAGCTTTTGAAAATAGTGGTTCAAACAAAGAAATTCAGATTGAAGAAACAGTTTACAAAGCTTCAGATTTATTCCATTTCCTGACAAGAAATGCAGGTTATAAATTAGGGGTAATTATGGATCATGCTGTTTGTGAAGACAATTATGAAAAAATTAAAGCTGTTTTCTACGGAGCAGATATGGTTTACATCGAAACATTTTACAAAGATGAAGATCAGGAATTTGCAAAGATCAATTATCATAGTTTCGCTTCTGCATCAGGAAAAATAATGAAAGAATGTAAAGTACAGGAAGCCATTCCGATTCACTTTTCAAGGAGATATGTCGAAAACGATCAACTGGAAATTGAAACTGCTTTTTATAAAGTATTCAAGGAAATTAATTAAAAATATTTATTAATTAAAACTACAAAATTATTGATTTAATTATCGAGCAAGTTTGTCATTCCGCAGGAATCTAAGCAAAGTTTTTAAAGTAAAGATTTTAACAATCTACGTTTAGATTCTTTCAGAATGACAAACATGATGTTAAATTTTTGTAGTTAAAATAACAATTAAAAAAAATGAAACCCAATATATTTTTCACAGCAGACCATCATTTTGGTCATGAAAACATTATAAAATTCTCTGAAAGACCTTTTGAGTCTTTGGAACACATGAACGAAGAACTCATCAAAAGGTGGAATGATAAAATCGGTAAAGATGATACAGTCTACCATTTGGGTGATGTCAGTTTGGGCAAACCCGATTTCACTAAAGAAGTTTTGGATCGACTAAACGGAAGTATTCATCTTATAAAAGGCAATCACGAAGGAGCAGCTTTGGCTTATCCGAAAAGATTCGCATCAATTAGAGATTACCACGAATTGAGAATCGATGAGCCTGAAAACAGCAACGGCAAACAGAAAATCATACTTTTTCATTAAGCCATGAGAACATGGAACGGCTCACACCGCGGAGTTTGGCAGCTTTACGGTCATTCACACGGAACATTGCCGGACAATGAAATGGCTCTGAGTTTCGATGTAGGAGTAGATTGCCATAACTTTTATCCGGTTTCTTACGAAGAAGTCAAGGAATTGATGAAAACAAAAAAATGGACGCCACCTTTTGCTCCAAGAAATTAGTAAGCTGGAAGTCTGAAGCTGGAGGCTGGAAGTGTTTTCGTGCGGTAGAAAACTTCCATCCTCTAACTTCCTGCTTCCATCCTTTAAACCAAAAACTATGAAAACAACAAATCAAATATTAATCGTCGACTTAGAAGCGACTTGTTGGGAAAACGACAGAATTCCCGCCGGTCAAAAAGTCGATATTATAGAAATAGGAATTTGCGAATTAAACCAAACAACAAAAGCAATTTCCAAGAAACAGAGCATTTACGTCATTCCCGAAAGATCTAAAATCAACAAATTTTGTACGGAACTTACCGGAATTACGCCACAGTTAATTGAAGAAAAAGGAATCTATTTTGAAGAAGCATGTGAGAAAATAAGAGATGAATACAATTCACAAACGCTTACCTGGGCAGGTTTTGGAAGTTTTGATAAAGAACAAATCATGGAACAGTGTGATTATCTCGGTATCGAAAATCCTTTTTCAGAAAATTATATTAACATTATGCATCAGTTCAAAGCCTATAATGGACTTTACAAAATGATGGGTTTAAAAAGAGCTCTTAAAGCGATGAATATGGATTTTGAAGGAAATCATCACAGCGGAGCAGACGATGCTTACAATGCAGCCAGGATTTTGAGAGAAATTTTGCAGGGATAAATCTGGTAAGGAAGATTGATGCTGGAAGCAGGAAGTTTTTGCAGTGTATAAGTCACTTCCAACCCCCAGCTTCAAACTTCCAACCATAAATATTATAACAATGAAAACAACAGACAAAATATTAATTATAGACCTCGAAGCTACGTGTTGGAACGACCGCCCGCCGAGAGGTCAGCAAAGTGAAATCATAGAGATCGGAGTTTGTATCATGGATGCAAAAACTGGTAAGATTTCGCAAAATGAAGGGATCTTAGTGAAACCTCAATATTCAAAAGTAAGTCCGTTTTGTACGGAACTGACTTCCATTACGCAACAAATGCTTGATGACGAAGGCATTTTGTTAGAAGATGCATTAGATATTCTACGAGCAGAATACGATTCTGAAGATCTGACTTGGGCAAGTTATGGAAATTACGATTTGAATATGCTTAAAGACCAGGCAAGAAGATTCAATGTAGATTATCCTTTGAGTGATGATCATATCAACGTGAAAACTTTGTTCGGAGAATTGCATCCGACCGTCAGAAAAAGTGTCGGTATGGCAAGAGCTTTAGGCGAGCTGAATCTAAAGCTTGAAGGCACTCATCACAGAGGTGTAGATGATGCTAAAAATATTGCGAAGATTTTGCATTGGTGTTTAAAGCAATACTAAATTCTATAACTTAGCAAATAAAATAATGATGACTTCTTTTTTAAAAAGGAAGTTTTTTTATTTCCTCTTCAACCAATCTTCATAAGAAAGTACACCCAACTCAGGTTTTCCGTCACCTTCCAAAATAGAAATAAATTCCAGTTGATTTCCATCAGGATCATTAAAATAAATCGCTAATGCAGGCATCCACGCAAAAACCATTGGTTTATCTATTCCGTCTTTCAGGAAATTGTAAGGCGTTAAATTTTTATTTTTTAAAAACTCAACAGAATAATTTAAAATATCTTCTTTGTTAGCAGAAAAAGCAAAATGTCTTGTCTGTAAATTTTCTTTTTGTTCCCACAAACCCAACATGGCTTCTTTTCCTTTTCCAATCCATAAAAATGCAATCGGACGGGTTTCGTCTTTGTGAGCAAACTCCAAACCTAAGACTTCAGTGTAAAATTGTATTGAGTTTTCGAGGCTGCTAACCTGAACGTGAGTTTCATATAATCCTTTTATCATAGCTTAAATTTAATTTATACAAAGCTATATAACCGATTTCCAAAAACTTCAAATTAGCAATTCCTTTACGTAAAATGAAAGATAGATTTTATTTATTGTAGACTCAACGGCATCTTTGTCATTCCGTAGGAATCTCAACGGTTTAAATTCATAAAAGCATTGTAGAGATTCCTACGGAATGACAAACTTTATTGTTATTATGATGTTCAAAAACTATTAATTAATAAAAAAATAAAACTTTTCACAAAAAAATTATACTACGCAAAAATACTGCGCAACACCATCCTTACTTTGCATCAGAAATCAGAGAGGGAACGATAATCCTCCAAAAATGTTTAACAAAAAAACAGTAACCATGAAATTTAATTTTTTAAGAAAGGAAAATAAAATAGTGACCAACTACGAAGGTGCAAAAGCGTATACAATGACACCTGCAGAAGAACTATATAGTGCTGTTGTTACAACAGGATTATCAAACACAACCTATGAAAAAGGAAATGACAGATTAGAGAGAATCCAGTCTCTGATTCAGAAAAACGATCCTGAATTTGTTGCGAAATTGGCGGTTTATGCAAGAAAAGATATGTATTTGCGTTCAATTCCATTGGTTTTGACGACCGAATTGGCAAAACAAGCTTCAGGTACAGACTTGGTAAGCAAAACCGTTGACGGAGTGATCCAAAGAGCAGACGAAATCACAGAATTGCTGGCGTATTATCAATTGGCAAATGGAAGAACAGAAACAAAAAAATTGAACAAGCTTTCAAAACAAATCCAAAAAGGTTTGGTGAAATCTTTCAATAAATTTGATGAATACCAATTCGCAAAATACAACAGAAAAGCGGAAGTTACTTTGAAAGATGCTTTGTTTTTGGTTCACCCAAAGGCAAAAGATGAAAACCAACAGGCAATTTTCAACAAAATCGTCAACGATGCGTTGGAAACTCCATACACTTGGGAGGTTGAGCTTTCGGTTTTAGGTCAGACCAAATTTGCTGATGCAGCAGAAAGAAAATCAGCTTTCAAAAACAAATGGGAAGAATTGATTTTCAGCAACAAACTAGGTTACATGGCAACATTGAGAAACCTGCGAAACATATTAGAAGCCAACGTTTCGTCAGATGCGATGTACAAAGTGTGCAACTATTTGTCGGATGAAAGAGCGGTGAGAAATTCAAAACAGTTGCTATTCAGATTTTTGGCGGCGTACAGAGAATTGAAAACGATCGATTCACCTTACTTGTCATCAATCTTAGAAGCATTGGAAGATGCTGTGATGGTGAGTGCGAAAAATATCAAAGGTTTTGGTTTCGATACTTCGGTGGTGACTGCGGCAGATGTTTCCGGATCGATGCAACAGCCGGTTTCTCCGAAATCTAAGGTTTTGTTGTATGATATAGGTCTTTTGATGTCGATGATGTTGCAGTCGCAGTGCAAAAATGTGATTTCAGGAATGTTTGGTGATCGTTGGAAAAGAGTTCCGATGCCTAAAAACGGTATCTTGAGAAACGTGGATGCTTTCTACAAGCGGGAAGGTGAAGTGGGTTACGCCACAAACGGTCATCTGGTGATAGAAGATTTGATCAACAAAAAAGAAAAAGCAGATAAGATCATGTTGTTTACCGACACCCAAATGTGGGATACCGGTGGATTTACCAACGCTTTCGGAAACTCCTGGAGCCGATACAAAAAGATCAATCCAAATGCAAAATTGTATATTTTTGACTTGGCGGGTTACGGAAAACCACCGTTGGATGTCAGAAAAAATGATGTATACCTTATCGCAGGTTGGTCCGACAAAATTTTCGATGTATTGAATGCTTTGGAAGACCGAAAATCTGCCGTAGAAATGATAAAAAAAGTAGTGCTGTAAAAGGCACTGCTTTTAAAAATAAAAAACTAATAACCAACTTTTTAGGAGCTATTTGATTACATCGAAAAGCTAATATTTAATTTTTATTTGAAGCTTTTTCCCGCTTTCCGCTATATCTTTTTCGCCAGCGCTTTTTTTCAAAGCCATTTTAGAAAAAGGATGCCGCTGCAATCGGGGCTAGTAAATGCAAGATAATTATGATAAAACTCATTAACACAATAGAAGTTAGCCCATTAAAATATTCTAAAGAAGAATATGAACTGCCTGAGGCCTCTGATTATCCAGATGCAGACGATTGGTATAGAAAATGGGAAGAGGTTATTTCTAAATTAGACCTTGGTTTTCATACTATAAAAAAAGATTCTTATTTAGTCGACATAGAAAACATAGATGAAGAAAATTTACAAATGATTGTAGAAACAAATCTTCAGGAGATTGATTTAGAGAAGTTCGGGGATGAAGTTCCTATTTTTGATGGAGGCATTGTTTTGAAAGGAAATGATAAAATACTCATTGAACCAAGTTGTTGTGGAGATATCGGAAATATATATGAGTGGCAGGGGATATTAGATAATAAAACTTCCGATTGGACAGATTTATGGATAGGTCACCCGTGGATTTTTTATAGAAAGCAAAACGGGAGAGTTCAATTTTCAGATTATTCAGATTTAAACTTAAAAGAATTTATAGATATAAAACCAATCTTCGAAATTGATGAATCAGAATTGAAAATTGAATTAGAAAAAGTAAAACAACACCAAATAAAATTTAAACATAGAATTACAGAAATTCTAAAAAAGATGAAAATGGATAATGCGGAAAAAATTTCAGAATTAATGACAGGAATAAAATAACCGACATAGGAAATGCAGGCGTTAAGAAAATAAGCTATGCGAACGTTAAGAAAATTCTACTGTTTGAAGCGCGATACAAATTTAGAATCGAAGAACAAATATTGAATTCGCGCAAGTTTTAGAATTTTTAGAGAGTATAGATTATTTTTAGCCGGAGTTTCCAAGTCTTGAATTTTTGGTTCTTTTGCTTCAAGGCAAAACGAACAAAATACAAATATTTAAAAAATAATTTCAACTACGTAAAAAGATTACGTACCAACACAATAATTTTGCAGTAACAAAAAAACAATAACCATAAAAACTTTAAAAAATAACCAATGTCGTTATCTTAAGAGTTCCATCGTCAAACTTCCAATTTGAACAACATTCAAAAACTCTTATAACCTGTTACTTGGTTTTTAATAAAAAAACAACAGCGTAAAAAGAATGCGCAGTAGCTAAATAGATTTGCTACAACAAAAACAGATAATAATGAAGTACTATAAAAAATGGCTTAAAGGAACATTGTATTGAGGTTAAATA
Source organism: Chryseobacterium sp. C-71 (assembly GCF_020911865.1). NCBI lineage: Bacteria > Pseudomonadati > Bacteroidota > Flavobacteriia > Flavobacteriales > Weeksellaceae > Chryseobacterium > Chryseobacterium sp. C-71. Next base: position 1,481,779 of record NZ_CP087131.1, on the reverse strand, counting down.
CTCAATACTTATGAAAAAATTTAAAACATTAAAACAAACTTTCGGAATCAATGAATATGGATTAATTGATTTCCCTAAGAAAATTTCAAACGTACAAATTTCCAGAATTTTATATGGGGATGAAATGGGATGTTCTTGGTGTTTTCCACATGGCTTTGAAACTATTAATTCGAAAGAAATTAAGATTCAGAGAAACTGGAAAAAATACAGAAAAACCCAATGGAAGAATAAAAGTAAGTGTCGTAAAACAGAGTTTCTTCGCTAAGGAGCGGTTATACAGGTTCGAGTCCTGTTCCCGAACATTTTTGAGATGACGTAATTGGTAGCGTGCCGCATGCAAGTCTGTTTGAATTTTTACCTTACTTTAAAAATAATCGATGTCGTAAAAAAGAGTTTCTTCGACTTTCATTGAATTAAAAACTCTTTTTATTAATTACTCGATTTTAAAAATATAAAAAAGATCAAGTGTCGTTTTAGAATCATACTTCGGTTATTAATCATTGGGACGCAGGTTCGAGTCCTGCCTTTTCCCAAAAGGAAAAGTAGCTCAGCGGGTAGAGCAAATGCACAGAAAGATTCTATATTTTTTACCTTGATTTAACAATAAAGAGTGCCGTAGAAAAGACCTACTTCTTGGTGTAATTTTGGTTCGAGTCCAAACGATCTTGAAAAAGATTGGGAAGTCTTTCAATGAGTTACCTCTTTTTAATTCAGCTTAAATAAAGAGTGCCGTAAAGAAAACTTACTTCGGTAAATCTTATGATATTGGTTCAAATCCAGAAAATAAGTGTTAAAACTTATTCGTGGTTTTCTTGCCTTTTGCCTCTTTTTAATTAATAAAATAAAAACAAGTGCCGTAGAATAGTGTTACTTCGCTCATTACGACGGGGTCGCGGGTTCGAGTCCCGCCTTTTCCACAGTTTAAAAAACACAAAATTCAAATAGGAAAAGTAGCTCAGTTGGTTAGAGCACGACACGCTTTTTGCCTGTTGCCTTGTTTAAAAATATAAAGTGTCGTAGAGAAAAGGTACTTCGTCTCACCTTTGGGGAGGAATAATGAAGCAGATAGTACCTGCAAGATTATCCGGTTCGACTCCGGCTAAAGACAATGCCCCGCTTTTCTTTTCTTGATTTTTACCTTTATTTTTTTTCTAAAATTGCTATCCTTTCCAAAATTTCAGAAAGGATATTTTTTTGCTTGAAAGAAACATATCCCGCAATGGAGTAGGCGGCTTTTTCGGAATGTTTTTTTTCAGGTATTTCAGATAAATATACTAAGTTTCCGTTTTCGATAATCAGTAAAGTTTCTTGTCTGTTTTCGGAATTTCCCTTAACTAGAAACAGACAATCTCCAATCCTATAATTGGGCAACAAAGGTGTGTTTTCGGTAAACTCGAAAATTTTATCAGTGTTTGCTAATATTTTTTGCAAAACAATGCTGTTCTCATCATTCTCTGTTGATGTTTGTACTGTTTTTTTCTGTGCAGAAAGTTTTTCTAATGGGGAAAACATCAAAGTATCTATTACAGATCCGCTTACTAAGTTGTTAACCTGTAGTGGTTTTGTAAGGAAATCATTGATGTCTAAACTGAAATAACCAGCTACTTTTAGCAGTGTATCTATTTTTGGCTCGGCTCTGCCTTCTTCGTATGCACTTATCACTCCACGGTTGAGATCGAATAAATCTGCAAAAGCCTTCTGGCTCAGTCCTTTTACCTGCCTTATCTTCTTAATGTTGGTTCCGAAAAAACTCATAAGTCTAATCCTTTTTGCAAATGTACAGAATTTTGAAATTTATTTTGCTAATAATATTTGCATTTTAACAGAAAATTATTACATTTGTATAATAATTGAAACTAAATACGCAGAAAGATGAGTGAAAAAAACAGGATATTTAATAAGGTAAAACATTGGCTATTAGATTATGAGTTTACCATCAGTTTTCAGGATGAAAATCAGAAAGTTTTAATTATAGAAAAAGAATCCAACGGAATTAAAAATATGATTCTGATTGTTTCCGATACGATTTTAATCATGGAGCAGTTTCTCTTTGAAATTAAAAATCCCACCCAAGAGATTTATAAAATTCTGCTTCAGAAAAACCGGGATATTGTACATGGTGCATTTGTGTTGGATCACTCAGGAAAGAAAGTAATCTTCAGAGATACTTTGCCTGTGGATAATATGGCGCAAAACGAAGTGATGGCTTCTATAGATTCTCTCGGAATTTTGGTAGGAGAGTTTAACAGCGAAATGATACAAATGACTAAATAAGTAAAAACTACAATATGAATATTTTTAAAAGATTATATACAATAGGAAAAGCCGAGATCAATTCGGTTTTAGAAAATTTTGAAGATCCCATAAAGCTCACGGAAAACGGAATTTCTGATATGAAAAATCAATTGTCGGAAAGTATGGAAGCTTTGGCTAAGTTAAAAGCGCTTTCTATACGCAAGAAAAACGAAATTGAATCTGAAGAACAGGCAGCGAAAGATTATTATACGAAGGCAATTCTTCTGGTTCAGAAATCGGAGAAAGGTGAAATTGAGGTTTCAGAAGCAGATCGTTTGGCGAAAGAATCTCTTAAAAAACAGAGTATAGCACAGGAAAGAGCCGAAAATTTAAAAAAGGAAAATGAAAAGCTGCAGGACGATTGTGAAAAAATGCAGGCAAATATCAATAACCTGAAATCGAGTATTTCAAAATGGGAAAATGAACTCAGAACTTTGGAAGCAAGAGTGCAGGTAAGCGAAGCAACGAAAGATATTAATCAAAAAATGACGCAGATTGACGGCAGCAGTGCGGTTTCTATGCTCGAAAAGCTTAAAGAAAAAGTAGTGCAGCAGGAGGCGATGGCAGAAGCTTACAGCGATATTTCCAAAGCTGGAAAATCTGTGGATGATGAAATTGATGATCTGGTAAAAAATATAGACGGTGAAGCGGAAAATGCTTTGCAAAAACTAAAAGAATCATTTAAAAAAGGCTAAAATATGACCTTTCAGGAATTTCTACATATATCATTTTCGCCGGTAAATACCGTCTTGAGTGTGCTGCTGATTTTGGCGGTGATCTATTGGCTGTTTACCATTATCACAGGTTTGGATATTGATATAGGAATCGATGCAGATTTTGATACGGATGTAGATGCGCCGGATGGTTATATTCATGTTACAGGCAGTTCTTCAGATTTTATCCAGTTTTTGAAATTTCTGAATCTGGATATTGTTCCCATTTCCTATTTTTTAACAATTGCGCTGTTTTTCACATGGTTGGGTTCATTTTATGTTGAGGTTTATTTTTCACCAGAACTTTGGATTGCGGTTATAACGGTTTTTCCCATGTTTTTGTTGGCTATTTTAATCACAAAACTGCTTTTAAAACCTTTGAATCCATTTTTCAGGGAAATCAATCATAAAGGAGAAAAGCCGCACGATTTTTTAGGAAGGGAAGGAAGAATGAAATCAACTATTCATGGAGATAAAACCGGAATTTTAGAAGTTTTTATCGGAAGCGATCCTATGACTTTAATGGTGAAGAGTAAAGACGGTGAAAAGATAGAATACGGAACAAAAGTAATTATCGTAGATGAAGATCCTCAAAGGAAATTCTATTATGTTGCCACAGAAATTCGTTTTTAAAATTAATGCTATGGTTGCTTTAATAATGATGATATTCAACTACATCTTAGAATTTTTACTTTAAATTTCTCTAATTAAACTTATTGTCGGGATAGTCGTAATTGAAAATGTTTCTGCGTTCATTGCCGATTGGAACGCCTTTGCGAGCTTAAAAAACAGTTGGCATTTAAAAAATATTTGCGGACTTTGAGTTAAAAACAAGTATTATGACAAATAAGCAATAATTAAATATTATAACACTTACTTTAAAATTAAAAACACATTAAAATAAATAAACTATAAAAATATGAACACAACTTTAATTGCAGGAATCGTTATCATTGTGGTAGCTTCCCTCGGATTGATTTTCTGGATTTTATCAATGTATAAAAAAACCGTTCAGGGAATCGTCATTTTAAGAACAGGTTACGGAGGTACGAAAGTTTTCTTCAATGCAGGAATCGTTATTCCGGTCATTCACAGAATGGAATCTATGGATATTTCAGTGAAAAAACTTGAAATTGCCAGAGAAGGAAGAGCAGGGTTAATTTGTAAAGATAATATGAGAGCTGATATACAGGTTGCTTTCTTTATCAGAGTCAATAAATCGGTTGACGATATTGTGAATGTTGGTCAGACAATTGGCTGTATAAGAGCTTCGGATATCAATACTTTGAGAGAGTTATTTGAAGCTAAATTTTCAGAAGCTTTGAAAACAGTAGGTAAAAAGTTTGAATTTATTGAATTGTACGAAGCGAGAAGTGAATTTCGCCAAGAGATTCTTGACATTATCGGAACAGACCTTAATGGCTATGTTTTGGATGATTGTGCAATTGATTTCTTAGAACAAACCAAAATTGAAAATTTAGATAAAGACAATATTTTAGATTCAGAAGGTATCAAGAAAATTACAGAACTGACAGCAAATCAGAACATCAAAGCTAATCAGGTTCGTAGAGACGAGGAAAAAACCATCACTAAGCAGAATGTTGAAGCCCGTGAAGCAATTTTAGAACTGGAAAAGCAGTTGGCGGAAAAAGAAGAATCTCAAAAAAGAGAAGTTGCCAACATCAAAGCCCGTGAAAATGCCGAGATTTTGAAAGTAGATGAAGAAGAGCGTTTGAAATATGAAACCGTTCGTATTGCTACAGAAGAAAAACTTCAGATTGCAGAAGAAAATAAGCAAAGACAGGTTGTTATTGCAGCTAAAAATAAGGAACGTGCCGATTTGGTGGAAACCGAAAGAGTGCAAAAGGATCAAATGTTGGAAGCAACAGAAAGAGAAAGAATTGTTTCTTTGGCTCAGATCGAAAAAGAAAAAGCAATCGAATTAGAAAAGAAAAATATTCAGGATGCAATTCGTGAGCGATTAACAATGGAAAAAACGGTGGTGGAAGAACAACAGGGAATTAAAGATCTTGAAGCTTTCAAAACAGCCGACAGAAACAAACAAGTGGAAATTACTTTGGCAACTCAGGAAGCTGAAAAGAAATTGATTCAGGAAACCAGAGCCGCAGAATCCAGAAAATTATCTGCAGAAAAAGATGCTCAGAAATATGTGATCGAAGCTCAGGCAAAACGTGACGGAGCTGAAAAAGAAGCAGAAGCTCGTAAGATTATTGCTGATGCAAAAGCAAAAGAAGAAGCAACCGTAGGTTTATCTGAAGCTCAGGTTCTTCATGCAAAAGCGGATGCAGCAGAAAGACAGGGAATTGTAGAGTCAATCGTTATCGAGAAAAAAGCGGAAGCTGAAAGAAAAGAAGGTATTGCACAAGCCGAAGTTATCAAGGAGAAAGCATTTGCGGAAGCGGCCGGAATTACAGAAAAGGCAGAAGCAATGAAAAAACTGAACGATGCCGGAAAAGATCACGAAGAGTTCAGATTGACTTTAGCGAAAGCAAAAGAAGTGGAATTGGCTCAAATCTCAATTCAGAAAGACATCGCACAGGCTCAGGCCGGAGTTCTTGCAGAGGCATTTAAGTCTGCGAAAATTGACATCGTTGGTGGAGATAATACGTTTTTTGATAATGTCGTTCGTCAGGTCTCTGCTGGTAAAGGTTTAGATAAATTCATCAGTCACAGCGAAAATGCTACGTTGATTAAAGAAAACCTTTTGGGTGACGGCGAAAACATCATCGGAAAAGTAATGGGAATGGTTGATAAATACAATATTTCTTCCGAAGACATCAAAAACATGAGCATCGCAAGCCTGATTTTCAAACTCAATGGTGTTGCCGATCAACATGAAAAAGGCCTATTGTCAAGAGCAATGGATATGGCTAAACATTTAGGTGTTGACCAAAAACCAATCAGATAAAACATAATTTCTTTTTTAAACTTACTGGAAAGTCCCAAAGGGACGGCTTAACAAAGGATAGGATAAAATCCTATCTAATAGAAATTGTTTTTTAAAAATGGAATCATAACTAAATTATATTGTAAAACTCTCATTGTGTGATTTTTCAATGATGCTTTGAGAGTTTTTTTCTCAATATAAATTTAAAAAACTTTACCATTAAGAATTATTAAGATGTTAAGTTGGGTTAAGAAAATCAATAGATTTTTTATAAGCATGAAACTTAAAGCGAAGCTAAACTTAATGATTCTTAATTACTTAATAAACCTTAATGGTTAAAAAATAAATGTTTTTAATAGTATGATGGTAGTCTAAAATCTAGCATCTAATATCTCAAAAAATATGTCAGAAAAATTAAATTCAGGGACATACGAAATTATTCAGAGCCGTCTGAATGAGCAGAAAAATGACCTCATTCAGAGGCTTCAGAAGCTGAACGAAAACCGTAAAGAAATTTTCGGCGGCGTAGATTTTTCTCTTATTGCCAACGAAAGAATTTCTACAGAACATAATTGTATTGCCAAAGATATTTTTTCGTTAAAAAACACATTAATATTTGGTTCAAATGCTCATTTGGGCTTACAGACAGAGATCAATATTACCGATGTTTTTTCGGTTTATAAAATAAATAGCAAGCGTTTTGAGCCTCAAGATGCTTCTTTGATTGAAGATGAAATTTTCATTGAAGAGTTCAAAAATTTATATAAATATTACAGAAATACTTTTTTCGCACGCTTTCATTTTACCGAAAACTATCTGTACATGGTTTTCCAATTATCTGAAAGTACATCTGACATCAAGGCTTTCAAATGGTTGATCAAAGAAGATCAGCTGGTTTATGTAGATTCCAGAAGTGCTTCGGAGGTTACTTATCCGCCACAGCATGGTTTTGCGTGGACGAAAGCGACAAGAGATATGCAGCGCAGTGGAAAATTTCCGCACGTTTCTTTGGCCGATAAAGTTTTTGTAGAGTCGATTGGCGGCGATATTACCATTAAAATCGAAGACAATACCGACACCGGAAAAGGAATTTATTCAGAAGATGTCATTCATAAAGATCAGAATCTCGATGATGCTGAAATTCATTTCTGCGACCTTGATAATCTGGTTTTATTTAAAATTAAACCCTATCAGGAATCTGAAAGATATTTCATTTACAATCATAAAGAAAAAATAGTTTCTCGTGTTGATACTTTGAAGCATTCAGCGGTTTTGCTTCCGGAAAATCAGGGCGTATTGTTCTCGAATGGTTATGCTTTGCAGACGGGAGGCCTGAAAGTAATTTCTCAGGATTCAAACCGTCTTCATTATCTGAAAACGATTTCTGAACCGAACGGCGAAAATTTTATGTATGTTTTCTATGATGATAAAACCAATAATTATCAGCTAATTTCATACAATATCATCACACAGACTATCGAAATACCGATTCGTTGTAGTGGATATTCAATTTTAAATGATGGGAAACTTATTTATTTAAGAGAAAGCGTAGAAACGACGAAGCATCATTTAGCTCAAATCTGGCAAACACCTTACGCGAAAGAATTGTTACCGAATACCGAAAAATCAGACACGCTGATTTATAAAATCGGGAATAAGGACATCGTTCGTGTGATGGCGGAAAGTCAGGAGCTGATTACTTTACTGAACAAGGAAGATTCTTATAGCGGTTTGTATGATGATATTGTCAAGCTTTCAACCACGATTTTAGATGCATATTATTTTCTGGGTGATGATGAGGTTCAAAATTTAGATAAACCTTTAAAAGAAATCCGGAAAATAGCTCATTCTGCAATCAACGAGTTCGAAAAAGTGGTCGAACAGAAAAAAAATACCGCAGAATCTGTTGAGAAGATCAAAGTTTCCTGCGGAAAAATTTTAGAGGATACTAAGAGGATCAATTATTCTCAATTGACAGAATATATTGATATGCTTTCGCGGATCAGAGCTTTGCGTGGCGAAATTATCGGTGCAAGAGATCTGAAATATGTGGATTTAAAAATTCTTGATGTCCTAGATCAGTCGCTGGCTGCGAGATCAGAAGAACTTTCCAATGCCTGTGTAAATTTCCTGCTTCAGGAAAATTCTTTGTTGCCTTACGAAACCCGAGCGCAATCAATTTCTGAAAATATCATCAATTTGCAGAAAGCGATTGATGCTAAAACTATTGAAGAAGAAATCAGCAATTTGTCTTCACAGCTTGAGCTTTTGGTGGATATTGTCAATAATTTGAAAATTGAAGATACTTCACAATCCACGCAGATTATTGAAAATATTTCGGTGATTTTTGCAAGGTTAAATCAGGAGCGTTTAGAATTATCAAAAAGGAAAAGAGAAATTTCCGGTAAAGAACTGTCAGCTGATTCTCAGGCGCAAATGACATTGTTTGATCAGTCGGTAATTAATTTTCTAGAACTGTCCCAAACTCCGGAAAAATGTGACGAATACCTGACCAAACTTTCCATTCAGTTAGAAGAAATGGAAACAAAATTCATTGATTTTGATGAGTTTATCCAAAAAATTGGCGAAAAAAGAGAAGAAGCGTACGGTCATTTTCAAAACAAAAGAGTTCAGTTAACAGAATCTAGAAACAAGCGTACTCAAAGTTTATATGATTCTGCAAAAAGGATTTTACAGTCTGTCAAAACAAAGACGGAATCTTTCGATGCTGAAAACGAAATCAACGGCTATTTTGCAACCGATTTGATGGTGGAAAAAGTTCGTGATATTTCCCGCCAGTTAATGGAAATGGAAGATTCTGCCAAAGCTGAAGAAATTCAGACTTTGCTGAAAACTTCTCAGCAGGAAGCGGTCAGAAAGCTCAAAGATAAAAAAGAAATTTATGCAGATGGTGACAATGTGATCGCTTTGGGTGAATATAAATTTGCCGTGAACCGTCAGAAATTAGATCTGACTTTGGTGCTTCGAAATGCGCAATATTATTATCATTTAACCGGAACGGGATTTTATGAACCTCTGAATTTTGAAACAATTTCAGATTACAAAGAGGTCTGGAATCAGGAATACATTTCCGAAAATTCAAATGTCAAGCGTTTTGAATATTTAGCATGGAATATTTTTTCAAAAAATAAAAATATCAATACTGAACAGCAAAACCGAAATGCAATTCAGCAGTTTATGACTGAGCATTTTGGAGAAGGTTTGGTGAAAGGAATTCACGATGAAGATGCGTTGACGATTGTTTCAAAACTTCAGCAGATGCATAATGAGCTGGGATTGATGCAGTTTACGCCATCAGAAAGAGCGCTGGCGCAATTGTTCTGGTATTTTTTGAATCAGGAAAGAAAAGAATATTATCAGAAACAGTTTGAAGCGGCGAATTTAATTTCAAAATCATTTGTAACTGATAAAGGTTTTCAATATCTCAATAAAGAATTGTCGGATGAAATAAAATCGTTTGCCCAAAACAATCATCTTTTTGCTGAGGTCAATGATTTTAATGCTGCCATTTATCTGAAAAGAGAAAATAAATCAGCGTTTGTGGTTTCTGAGAAGGCGGCTTTGCTGTATGATTCATTTTTAAAAAATTTAAAGGAAAAAGGAAAAGACCTTGAGTTCATCGATCAGCTGAATGCGTTGAAAGATTATCCTTCAGCCTGTTTTTCTATTGCAGAAAGTGCTTTGAATGCATTCTTATTTAATTCAGAACTGAATTTTGAGGATGATATTAAAAAAGAAACCGCAGTGTTTTTTGTGACCCAGCAATTCAACGCAGAAAATATTCTGCATGTCACGTATGAAGCGGTTTTGAAAGGTTTAAAATCATTAGAAAAAGATCTTGATTATCATTTGAATTATTATGAATTCAATTCCCGCTTATCCAATTTCAATGAAGTGGTTGTTCCAAAATACAAGCAGCTGCAGGAGTTGAAAGCAAAATGGGTGAATGATAAAAAGAAAAGTCTAAAAATCGATACATTCAAATCTCAGGTTTTGAGTTCGTTTGTAAGAAATAAATTGATCAGCGATGTCTATTTCCCTTTGATCGGAGCAAATTTGGCGAAACAGTTAGGAACAGTCGGAAACGACAAACGCACAGACAGAATGGGGATGTTGCTCCTCGTTTCACCGCCCGGCTACGGAAAAACAACCTTGATGGAATATATGGCCGACCGGATGGGATTGGTTTTTATGAAAATCAACGGCCCGTCGATCGGTCACGATATTGTTTCCACCGATCCGAACGAAGCAAAAAATGCCGGAGCAAAGCAGGAACTTGAAAAACTGAATTTAGCTTTGGAAATGGGTGATAATGTGATGTTGTATCTCGATGATATTCAGCATTGTAATCCTGAGTTTTTACAGAAATTCATCTCTTTAGCCGACGGACAAAGAAAAATTGAAGGAATTTATAACGGCGAAAGCAAAACGTATGATTTAAGATCAAAGCGTTTCTGTCTCGTGATGGCTGGAAATCCGTACACGGAAAGTGGCGAGAAATTCAAAATTCCGGATATGCTAGCGAACCGTTCCGATACCTATAATTTGGGTGAAATTTCAGGAAGCAAAACCGAATTGTTTGATTTAAGTTTAATTGAAAATGCTTTGATGTCAAACGATTATCTTACAAGATTAACCAATCAGGGAATGGAAAATCTGTACAGTCTATACAACAGCATTCAAACCAATTCTACGAATGCAGATCTGGCAGGAAACTTCAGTTCAAATGAAATTTCAGACTTTAGAAAGGTTTTAGAAAATACCTTGAAAGTAAGAGATGTTGTTTTAAAAGTCAATAAACAATACATCGCTTCCGCTGCAATGGCTGATGATTACCGAAACGAACCGTCTTTCAAATTGCAGGGTTCTTATCGAAATATGAATAAGCTGATTTCGCAAATTCAGCCTATTTTAAAAGAAGAAGAAGTGACGCAGATCGTCTTAAATCATTATCAAAACGAATCTCAGACACTCACAACCGGAGCAGAATCGAATATGCTGAAACTGAAAGAGCTGATGAATCTGATTTCTGATGATGAAAAATTACGCTGGGACGAAATCAAGAAAACTTTTGTCAAAAATAAAATGATCAAAGGTTTGGGTGAAAATGATAGAATGACACAGATTGTGGCATTGCTCGCACAGTTCAGCGAAGGTTTAGATGGAATAAAAGATGTTTTGAAGAAAGATTAACTTCGAAATTTTGCAAAAAAAATGCTGCGGTAAGCGCAGCATTTCTTGTTTTAATTATTGAATATCATCTTCGCAGATTTTTTTCCATTTTGCAATGGTCGTTCTGCTGATTTTATATTTTTTCGAAATATAATTGCTCGAGAATCCATGTTGTTTTTGATAAGTTAATATCTTAAGCATCGTTTCTCTGTCGTATGTTCTTAGCTTCTGGTTGTTTTCTAAACTTTCTTTCGATTGCTTGAAAAGTTTTTCATTAAACTTAATCACCTCGTCGCTGGTGTTAAGATTCTGAAGAAGCTCCGTAACTTTTACGTCTTTCAGTTTTTCGGGGTGTTCCGCAAGAAGAAGATCGTGATAAATCTTGCTGTAATTAGGTCTCATTTTCATAATAAATAAATTTGGTGATTTATGGTTGGTTTTTTTGCAGCCATCTGTGAAGTGTACTCTTTGGGATTGAGTATTCTTTGATTACGTCAGCCTGCGTCATTTCTCCGGAAACAATTTTTTTAAGAATAAAATCCTTAATTTCCTGAGTGTAAATATTTTTTCTGAATTGTGGTGTCTTGTCAGATTTTTCTTTGGTTTTGTTCACTGCTGATGGCGGTGCGTACAAAATCAAATGGGAGCTGTAAAGTCTGAAAAAGTCATACTCCAGCAATTTAGACCATCTCAAAAGGACTTCTGTATCGATTGAATTGCTCTTGTAAATATTCTTTACAAACTCTTCATCTTTATTTAGAAAGTTACAAATTCTCTCTATTGTAATCCCTTTCTGGTCTACAAGTTCTTTGATTGATTGGCCTATATTTATTACTTTGTATAACATTTATAAATAATGATTTATTTTTAAATATTTTTCATTAATCAGTAACTGATAAGCATTTGTGTTTTTAACTTAGCTTTACAATAAGCATTTTCTGGAATCTGGAGCCTGAATATTAAAGGTGTAGTACATCTTTAAAATTTTATTATTTAACTAGTTTGTATTCAGATAATTATGAATAATTAAATTCAAATTTTATACATTTTAAAAATATTACTAAAACTATTCAAAGGCGAGGAGTGTTCTTTGATTAGTAATGACAAATTAAGGTTCGTTAATATTGGATTTTCTTTAAATTTTCCCGTAATGATGAATAGTTACGCCAATGTTTTGACTATGGGAATTTAAATTTTATCTCAATATTTGATTAAAAATTAACTTATCAATACCCCAAATTTAAAAAAATTAATCAATAAATCACTAAAATTGCATTTAATAATTGTTAATAATAATTAATTTATGTTATTGAATGAATAGTATTGGTGGTGTTTGTATTTGTTATTTCCTAGGTGTTTTGCTGCTTACTTTAAGACATTCAATAAGATATGATGCTTTGTTTGATAAAAATTCTTTTCTTTCAAAGATTGTATAGTTTGTTGATAGTATTTACCTTTGCCAAAATAAACAATACAATTGATTTAGTGAATTAATTAATTTTAAAATCATCTCAATCATCTAAATGAGTCAATATTTAATTTTAAATAAATATTCGCCTGTTTTATTGTAAGATATATAATCGCTTAATGCGAAGTTCTCCAAATGAAAAACACTCTTGCTCTTTTTGATTTTTCAAAAAAAATTAACTATAAAAATGAATTGTTAGCTGGTTTTACAGTGGCCATGACGATGATTCCGGAGTCGCTTTCTTTTGCAATTCTCGCAGGATTATCACCATTGACGGGTTTGTACGCAGCTTTTATGATGGGATTGGTCACTGCCGTTTTAGGCGGACGTCCTGGGATGGTTTCCGGTGGAGCAGGAGCAACAATTGTAGTTTTGATTGCCTTAATAAAGTCTCATGGTGTAGAATATCTTTTCGCTGCTGTGGCACTCGCAGGAATTTTTCAGATGCTGGTCGGGATTTTTAAATTAGGAAAATTTGTAAGGCTTATTCCACAACCCGTAATGTATGGTTTCCTGAATGGTTTGGCGGTCATTATTTTTATGGCGCAAATAGAACAGTTTAAAGTTATTGAGGAAAATGGAGTTGTCGGTTGGCTTCAAGGTTCTTCCTTATATATTATGGGAGGTTTGACTGCATTGACAATTGCAATCGTTTATTTCTTTCCTAAATTGACAAAAGTGGTTCCTGCATCGCTCGTTGCAATCATCGTTGTTTTTGGAGTTGTTTTAGGATTTAATATAGATACAAAAACTGTTGCTGATATTGCGAATATCAGTGGAGGCTTACCCGATTTTCATATTCCTCAAATTCCATTTTCTTTGGAAACTTTACAGATTATTTTTCCTTATGCGATGATTATGGCAGGAGTTGGTTTGATCGAATCATTGTTGACATTATCAATGGTCGATGAAATCACCAATTCAAAAGGAAGTGCCAACAAAGAATCTGTCGCACAGGGAATTGCTAATATTACCAACGGTTTTTTCGGTGGAATGGGAGGTTGTGCGATGGTTGCCCAGACTCTGGTAAATCTGAATGCTGGTTCAAGAGCAAGACTTTCCGGAATTATCGCTTCTATAACGATTTTAATTATTATTTTGATCGGAGCTCCTTTCATTGAGAAAATTCCAATGGCTGCTTTGGTTGGAGTAATGATGATGGTTGCGATCAGTACTTTTCAGTGGGTTTCTATTAGAATTGTCAACAAAATGCCAAAATCAGATATTTTTGTCGGAATGACGGTGGCTTTGATTACCATTGTTTTACATAATTTAGCATTAGCTGTTTTGGTTGGAGTGATTATTGCGGCTTTGGTTTTTGCTTGGGATAATGCGAAAAGAATTCGTGCAAGAAAGCATATTGACGAAAACGGAATTAAACATTACGAAATTTTCGGTCCATTATTTTTCGGTTCTGTAATGAATTTTACAGAGAAATTTGATCCTGCAAACGATCCTGAAGAAGTTGTAATTGATTTTAAAGAAAGCAGAGTTGTCGATATGAGTGCTATCGATGCGTTGGATAAATTGTCAAAAAAATATAATGAGTTGAATAAAAGACTGCATTTAAAACATTTAAGTGAAGATTCTATAAAATTATTGAAAAACGCAGAAGCTGTCATTGAAGTCAATATTCATGAGGATCCTACTTATAAAGTGATGCCAGAAAAGTAGTGTTAGAATGTCATTGCGAGGAGCGAAGCGACGAAGCAATCTCAAACAACTGTGCAAATCCGTGAAATTTGTGGGAAAAAATAAAAAACCTACCATCCATAACCCAAACAAGGACTGCAAAATAAATTCACAGCCCTCGTTTTTTAGGTTATTAATGTATTCGCAATGAAATCAGGTACCAAAGCATAGTGCGACAACTTCATGCTGATCGAAGCTCTTCCGCTCGTCAGTGTTCTCAGATCAGAAATATATCCGAAAGTAGAAGCCAAAGGAACTTCTGCTGCGAAAATTTTTCTTCCTGATTTTTCATCAATCGAAGTGATGATTCCTCTTCGTTTGTTGATATCCGCCGTCACAACTCCGGTATATTCTTCAATACTTTGAATCTCAATCTGCATGATCGGTTCCAATAATTTCGGTTTGCATTGTTTTGCAACTGCTCTGAAACCGTCTCTCGCTGCCATTTCAAAATCCTGAGCATGAGAATCGTTACTGTGAGTAGAGCCATCCAGAAGTGTAATTTTCATACTTTCCAAAGGATTTCCGCTTAAAGCTCCGTTTTCCATTGCCTCTCTGAAACCTTTTTCAATCGAAGGAATAAACTCACCCGGAATCACACCCCCTTTAATTTGATTAATGAATTCCAAACCGATTTCATTATTTTCACGAGGTCCAATTTCAAAAGTGATGTCTGCGAATTGTCCGCTTCCACCAGTTTGTTTGACTAATTTTTCTCTGTGTTTTTTGGTTTCAGTTAAAATTTCTTTGTATGAAACTTTAGGCTTCCCTTGATTGATTTCAATTCCGTGATTCAATCGGATTTTTTCTAAAGTAACTTCAAGATGTAATTCTCCCAAACCGCTCAACAAAGTTTCGCCCGTTTGTTTGTCTCTTTCAACAACCAACGACGGATCTTCTTCCTGAATTTTAGCTAAAACAAGTCCGAAAGATTTCTCATCAGCATTCGTTTTCGGCTCAATTGAAACTCGGATAACCGGAGCCGGAATTGTGATGGATTCAAGCAAAACAGCTCTTTCAATAGATGATAAAGAATCTCCTGTTTTTGCATCTTTTATTCCGGTTAAAGCAACAATGTCACCTGCTTTTCCTTCTTCAATCGTTAACGTTTTGTCCGACTGCATTTGTAAAATTCTTGAAATTCTGAAATTTTCATTCGTTCTCACATTTAAAATCGTGTCTCCGGATTTTATGCTTCCGGAATAAATTCTCAGCATTGCCAATTTACCCATATGTTTGTCAATGACTACTTTGAAAACCAGTCCTGAAAAAGTTTCTTCTTCATTTCTTTTAAGCTCGATTGTTTCCTCAGTTTTCGCATCTTTTCCCTTAATAGTAGACAATTGATTCGGAGCTGGAAGATAACTTACAATCGAATCAAGCAAAGGCTGAACTCCTTTATTTTTAAAAGCAGAACCGCATAAAACAGGAACAATAGTTCTTGATTGACAAGTTCTTTTTGTCGCTTCAGTAATCATTTCCTCAGAGATTTTCGTCTCAGAATCCATGAATTTTTCAAAGAAATTTTCATCAAATTCTGCTAAGGTTTCCATTAATTTTAATCTGAATTCATCAGCTTCTGCTTTATAATTTTCAGGAATTTCTTTTTCAATAATCGTTTCACCATTTTCATCGATCCAATACAAAGCTTTTTGTTTGATTAAATCAATAACTCCTTCAAAATTATCTTCAGAACCCATCGGAATTTGTAAAGCCAAAGGAACTGCATTTAGTTTAGTTTTAATTTCATTTAAAACAGCAAAGAAATCAGCCCCGATTCTATCCATTTTATTGATGAAACATATCTTTGAAATTCCATGTTTCTCTGCTTGGAACCAAACATTTTCCGTTTGTGGTTGAACTCCCGAAGAAGCGCAGAAAACCGCAACAACGCTGTCTAAAACCCGTAAAGAACGCTCAACTTCTACCGCAAAATCAATGTGTCCCGGAGTATCAATAATGTTGATATTAAAAACATGCTGATCTTTTTTCCATTGTGTGGAAATCGCAGCAGATGAAATGGTTATTCCTCTGTTTTTCTCCTGGATGTCTTTATCCATCGTGGTATTTCCTTCGTCTACATTTCCTATTTTGTGGATCATTCCGGTGTAATAAAGCAATCTTTCCGTTAGCGTGGTTTTTCCGGCGTCGACGTGTGCTATGATCCCTATATTTCGTGTGTTGTATTTCATTTTGTTAAATTTAAATTGTTGATTTTTAAGGCTGTCGATATTTTTAATCACAAAATTTCATTGATTCTTAAATTAAATTTTAATAAGAATTTTTTTTGCGATAAAATTGTAGACAACTAACTCGAATTTTCGAAAGCTGGAAATAGGGTAGCAAAAAAGACCTATCTGAATCGATAGGCCTTCATATATTTTTGATTTATAAAAGACGATCGTTATTCAGATAAATATTCAGTGCTACCAAAGTACACAGCTCTGATAGGATTGTTTAAAGTGATTATATTTATCATTTTTGTTGACATTGTTGATTGTTAATCGGTTGCGAAATTATAAAAAATATTTTAATGATGAAAACTTTTTTTAATTTTTTCAAATGGCCCATGCGGATGAAAATTTTAGAGAGATTATTTTGAGCAAGGTATTTTTAACGCTGTTCGCTAGTTTTTTTAATTTTTTGAGAATATTTTTCGTTCGCAAGGGCGTTTCACTCAGCCAAGAATTTCTGCTATTATTTGCTGAACGAAGTGCCTTTGCGAACGAGAGATATACTCAATCATTTCATAAAAACATTTGCGATCATAGCGTTAAAAATAAACAATTTCTTTCACTGAATATTAAATTCAAATTACAGGAAATCATAAAAATATCTTAAAATACCAAACTACTTTTACTCATTAATTTAAAAATTTTATCTTTGGGTAGAATTAAAATTCAAACACAATTGATTTAAAAAAAAGATATGAACCAACTAAAAATCTTTTTCAATAGAAAGCTAAATAATTTAACTTAAAAACATTTTGAAAACAGATATCGACATCCACAATCACTCACATTTTTCTTTTGATCTGTGGCTTACTTTAATAAAATCTCATCCTGAATTTAAAACAAAAAGAGTTGAGTTGTTTTCTTCGTTTTTTGAAGTGAATAAACCAATTGATGAAGTTGCGAGAGTTGTAAAATATTACGATGATCTTTGCAATTCTATCAATGAGGTAATTGGCGGGAATGTAGACGCTTTTGAGATTTATTTATTGATCTTGAATGCTTTAGAAGTTGATTTGAAACAATTAAATAAAGAGAAATTAAACGAGTTTTACCAAAAAAGCGAAGACTTATTTTTACAGTATAAACCTGTTGTGATTTTCGAAAATTTACATCAGTTTTTTGACGAAATTAAAAATCAAGGAAAAACAATTAATATTCTAAGTAATACTGGTTTCATCAAAGGAAAAACGATGAGAAAATTTTTGATTGAGGAAAACCTTGATCAGTATATCGATTTTCATATTTATTCTGATGAATTGAAGATTTCTAAACCCAATCCGCTCGTTTTTCAGGAGGTTAAAAATTTAATTAAAAACCAGGATTTACAAATGAATCAGATTTTGCATATTGGTGATAATCCGATTGCAGATTACAAAGGAGCAAAAGATTTTGGTTTCAACGCACATTTACTAAACACACAATAAAATATGAATAAAAGGTACAGCTTGCACCATATTCATTCGGCGGACGAATTTACGTTTTCGCCTGCTGAATATAGCTATTTCAAGTATGGCGATAAGTCGTACGCAGAGAAATTTGCCAAAGAATTATTTGAAGGATTTATTGCTCAGCACGAAGAAATCTTAAATACAGATAAAGAAATTCTAGTATTGCCTAGCCCTTACATGGCGATTCCGACGGCTTCTAATTTTTTATGTTTTTATTTTAAAAAGCAGCTAGATTTTTATTTGTTTCAAAAAGGAAAAAAGTCGAGTATTTTATCAAAAATAAACAGAAATCATACGTACACGACAGATTACGGAAATTTAAGCTTTGAAGACCGTAAAAATCTGATTGCTAATGATACTTATTATCTCGATAAGGATTTTCTTAGAGGAAAACTTTGTATTTTTATAGACGATATAAAAATCACTGGAAGTCATGAATTTACAGTGAATAAAATCCTAAATGAATTTAATGTGCAGGCAGATTTTTTATTCATGTATTACGCTGAATTAATGAATTTTGAATTAGATCCTAAAATTGAAAACTATTTCAACTATTACGCTGTGAAAAACGTTGAACATGTTGCGGAAGTAATGCTGAAGCCAAGCTTCCAGTTTAATACAAGGATTGTAAAATATATTTTGGGCTTAGAATCAAGTAATTTTGATTATCTTACGTCTAAAATAAAAAAAGAGCAGATGGATCATCTTCTTGAGTTGGCAATAAGCAACAATTATCATTTATTAAAAGAATACGAAACTAATATAAACACTTTAACACAAACAGAACTTAATTATGGCTATTAACTTACAAAAAGGACAAAGAGAAAATATAAACGCACCTAAATTCACTATCGGTTTAGGATGGGATATCAATAATACATCTACCGGCGGTGCTTTTGATCTGGATGCCTCTTTATTTTTGTTGAATGACGGCAAAAAACTGGTTTCAGAAAACCATTTTATTTTTTACAATAACCTTGAATCTCCGGATAAAGCGGTGATTCACTCTGGTGATAACTTAACAGGTGACGGTGATGGTGATGATGAGCAGATCAAAATAGATTTAACTAAAATTGATGATGCTATAAAAGAAATTACCGTTGTAGTAACCATTCACGATGCTGACGCAAGAAGACAAAACTTCGGACAGGTAAGAAATTCTTTCATCAGAATTTTCAATACAGATACCAACGAAGAGATTTTAAAATATGAATTAGACGAAGATTTCTCTATCGAAACTGCCGTAGAATTTGGTAGAATCTACAACAGAAACGGAGAATGGAAATTCGAAGCGGTAGGCGCAGGTCAGAGAGACGGTCTTGAGAAATTTGTATCAATGTATCAATAATCAATTATGGATAATCAAGAAAATCAAAATATAGATCCACTTCAATCGATCGAGCCTTTGAAGACGTTTGAGCCAACGCCACTACCACCGGCGCAGCCTGCTCAGCCAGCGCAAAGTTCAGCTCCGGCAGTTCTTGTGGACAGAGACGGGAATGTGAATTTAAGTCAGATTCAGGATGCAGAACGCCATAAGTATGAACTATTAGCCAATGCAATCGACGAATCAAATCCGGGTTCTATCGTGAATTTCGGCTCAGATTTGCAGAAAACTTTAGCGAATCAGAGTGATAGTTTTCTAGGAAATGTAAGAAGGTCAAATTCAGGTGAAGTAGGAGAATTAATCAATAATTTATTGGTTGAATTAAATTATGTTGACGTAGATGAGATCAATAACGGCGGCGTAAAAGGTTTCCTGAGCAGACTTCCTTTCATGAAAAAGATGTTGACTCAGGTAGATAATCTTTTTGCTAAATATGATAAGATTACCAGCAATATCGACCAGATTTCTCATAAAGTAAATGCAGGAATCATTACTTCTACCAAAGACAATGCAGTTTTGCAGACTATTTTTGATAGCAATGTCAATTCAATCAAAGCTATTGAAGAATTGGTCATCGCTGGAAACCTTAGAATGGAAAAAGCTGCTGTAGAATTGGCAAACATGGAAACCAATGTTCAGAATTTTGCCGATTACCAGATTGCAGACAAAAGAGATTTTATCAACAGATTAGATAGAAGACTGGCTGATTTGAAAGTGGTGCGTCTGATTATGATGCAGTCGCTCCCGCAGATCAGATTGGTGCAAAATAATAACGTTTCGATTGCTGAAAAAGCACAGACGATTTTAACGACAACTTTACCGGTTTGGAAAAATCAGCTTTCGTTAGCAGTCGCAATGCACAGACAACAGCAGAATATTGAAGTTCAGCAGAAAGTATCTTCTACAACAGAAGAAATTTTGAGAAAAAATGCAGAACGTCTGGGTCAAAATTCAATCAACGTGGCAAAGGCCAATGAGCAGACCATTGTTTCAGCTGAAACACTGAAAGAAACAACTGCGATGTTGATCAATACGTTGAATGAAGTGAAACAAATTCAGAAACAGGGTACAGAAAGCAGAAGAAAACTGGATCAGGATCTACAGACTTTAGAATCAGAATTGAAAGCAAATATCAGAGGGTAAAATAGGGCAAAAGCGTGAATGATGAGGTTGTAAACATAATGTCCCAAAGCAGAAGAAGATTAACGAAGCTTAAACTTCTCTCTAATTTCTTTGAAAATATTGACGTAATATCGGTGTACATAAAAACAGATATTATTCATAAATTATTCGAAGAAAACAAGACTTTAGATTACAATAAATTAGAGCTTTTCCATTTGCAATATACTGACAGTCTGATACAACTGCTCACAAAGATCAAAAAGAAAAAAGAAAATGATCTTTTGGCAGTAATCAATGAAATCAATATCAACAACCAATATATTGATGCTTTTGAGGAGAAAAAAATAGATAATTTTGAAACAGATCGAAAATTCTACAGCGGAGTTTTTTCTGAACATCTAAGAAAGCTGTATAAAGATCTTACCGAAGATAAATTTACGCTGAACTGGAATGATGTTTTATATTTCCACAAAAAATATGCAGTGGAATTCTACAGAACGGAAGCCGATGAAGGAAAGCTGAAATTGGGCAATTTTCCGTCTTATCAGTATCAGGATTATTCGATAGAAAGAAAATTATTGGGTAAACTGAATATTCAGAATTTCAAAGTTCGTTTTGTTTGTGGCTACAGAATCGGACGTGACGAATATGAATTGTTTAAGATCTTTCAGTCGGATGAGCATTTTATTTTTAATGTTGAAGAAAGAAAATTGTACCTGATTGATGATGAATTATCTTATTTGGATACTTCCGAAAATGAATCAAACCAAGCTTCGGTAATGAATCAGCTCAAGAGAAGAAACGAAGAGCTTGAAGAAACCATTCACGAAAAGAAAAGAATTTTGCCTGAAGGAGTCGACAATGTTTTAAAAGATTATCTCAAAAATATCGAAAGTGTAGATATCATGAGCAAAATATTTGACGTGAACGAAGAAACCAATATTCTTAGGGCAATGTTGAATTTAAATTTAAATAATTAATTTAAAGTAAAAAGTAAATCTGTTTACCTAAAACTTTAAAGCTGTAAAAGATTTGTTTTTCTTTGCTGACTGGAACGCCCTTGCGAACGAAAAATATACAAGGAATTTAAAAAAAATCTTTGAGGATTTTGCGTTAAAATAAATTTAAGCAATAAACAAAGATTCAAAATATAATTAAACAAAAAAATAAATATGGCTATCAACTTACAAAAAGGTCAGAGAATAAACCTTACAAAAGAAAACGGAACAACGCTTTCCCAAGCTTGTGTCGGAATAAACTGGGGCGCAATCGAGAAGAAAAGTTTCTTCGGTGGTGTTTCAAAAGAAGCAGTAGATTTAGACGGAAGCTGCATTTTATATGATACAAACAAAAATGCTACTGAAGTAATCTATTTCGGTAACCTTAAATCTAAAAACGGTTCTGTAAAACACAGCGGAGATGATTTAACAGGTGACGTAGGTGGTGATGATGGCTTAGATAACGAAGTAATCACAATTGATTTTTCTGGTTTAGATTCTGCTGTTGAGCATGTTGCTTTAGTTTTAAACAGTTACAAAGGTCAGGATTTCGGAACCATTCCTTTTGCGTCAATCCGTATCTATGAAGGAACTCCTACAAACGTGAGAGAAGTTTTTGCTAAATATGATATTGCCAATGATAAGTCTTTCAACGGTCACGTTGCAATGGTGATGGGAGTTTTTTACAAGAGAAACAACGAATGGAAATTCAACGCTATCGGAGATCCTACAGCTGACAGAAAATTGGAGCAGACAATTGAGACTGTGAAGCAAAAATATTTGTAAAATCAGTAAACAATCTGTCTGAAATTGTAGTTTTAGGCTCATAAATAGTAAGCAATACCTGTATCTTTACAGCTATTGCTTTTATCATATAATAACACATATTAATTTAAAGTGGAACAACATAATATTTTAGATTTACACCCTGGCTTAGTTTGGGGATTTGCGATAACGGTGGTTATCATGCTACTCTTAGATTTAGGAGTTTTCAACAAAAAAAGCCATGAGGTATCTTCAAAAGAAGCGACCATTTGGTCAGTCGTTTGGATTTCTCTTTCAATGGTTTTTTCTGGAGTGGTATATTGGGTTTTCAATACCGACGGAACGGCCGGAAGTCATGCGGTAGCTGTAGAGAAATTTACACAATATCAGGCGGCGTACTGGATTGAGAAAGCACTTTCGGTCGATAATCTTTTCGTATTTATATTGGTTTTTGGATTCTTTAAAGTTCCTAAATTTCTTCATCACAAAGTTTTATTTTGGGGAATTATCGGAGCTTTGATCTTCAGAGCCATCTTTATTTTTGCAGGAGTTGAGTTAATTGATCTCACTTATTTGCCTGAAATGAATGTTTTCGGTCATCCAGTAAGAATCAACGTGGTAATGACCCTTTTCGGATTGTTCCTAATCTATGCGGGAATTAAATCTTGGGGTGACGACGGCGATGATGATAACGAAAATTACGGTGATACAGCTGGTGCAAAGTTGATCAAAAGTTTCTGGAAAGTCTCTGATAATTACGATGGTGACAAGTTCTTCACCATACAAAACGGAATCAAAATGGCAACTCCGCTTTTGGTTGTAGTAGCGGTAATTGAGTTTACCGACGTATTGTTTGCGGTAGATTCAATCCCGGCGATTTTTGCAATTTCAAATGACCCTTTTATCTTGTATACATCGAATATTTTTGCGATTTTAGGATTGAGATCATTGTATTTCTTGCTGGCGAATTTCATTCACATGTTCAGCAAACTGCCTTATGGTTTGGCGATTATCTTAGCCTTTATTGGTGTTAAAATGTTGATTGCTCCTTGGTATCATATCTCATCACCGGTTTCATTAGGAATTGTAGGCGGAGTATTGGTCATATCGGTTCTGCTATCCATCATTTTCCCTGATAAAAAGGAAGACGAAAAAGAAACAATAGAATAATAAATATTGAAAGGCTTTACAATTTGTAGAGCCTTTTTTATTTAAACTTTTCAAGGTTTTATAAAATAAATTGACCATTCACCTTACTTATATTTCAAAAGCTTATTAATCTTCTTCCTCGTCTGAAGTGAAACTTTATACGCTTCATCCCGCAGTTTCTGAATTTTCCCGACAGGCTGGAAGATTTCTGCGCTTTCAAATGGATTAAAAGACAGCAATTCATTATCACAGGTATTTGGCGTTAGAAAAGAATTTTTCTCAATTTTTACTTCACCAATTTTAATAAAAGGTGAATTCTTCCATTCACGATTTAGAATATTGATGGGTTGATCTTTTAAATCATAACAAAATTGAATCATCACATCAGCATTATAATTTTCCTGAAGACAAAAATTTTCAATTGCTTTTTTTGTAGTTAAATCTTTACCAAATTTTCTTTGCGGATTTTTCGGGCTCAATTTTATTTTCATCATGTGTTCTCCCAAGCGGTAAACACCGACAGAATGATAATCGAAAGACAACATAAAGTCATTCTTTTTAAATAAAAACTCTAAACTTTTCTTTAAAAATGAACCCGTGAAAATGCTTGGCATCACTTGATAAACCTGCGATAGTAGAGGAGTAATATTTCCCCACTTTTTAATGAAAAACCGATTGATTGCGGTAAATAATTTTAAAAAAACAGAAACAGAATTAATTGGAAATAAAGGGAAATTCACCAAAGGATAATTGGCAATTGTACGATCTGCGTCATCTTTTATTTTGATAGCGAGACCATAAGCCGGAATATCTTTTTTATTATTTTTTATCTTTAAATGGGCATTAGAAAGCCTTATCACAATATTGTACTTTTCTTTATCAAAAAGATACAGAAGGTCAGTGCGCATCTCCGGGTTGATGATAAATTCTCCTTTCAGAACGGCATAAGTTTTTGCATGAGCGTTTCTTGTTGCATAATTAACGTCGCTTAGCGTCGATGAGTGCTCTACAAAATCTGCAATGCTTTTTTTATTTTCCTCAAGAAGCTGTTTCTCTTCGTATGAAAGCTTGTCAAAATTCTTATTATATTTTAGTGGATTTGGCATATAGTTTTTAAAACTCAATTATAACGCCAAGTTTCTAATTCTAGGTTAAGAGAATATTAAACTTGTTTGAATTTTAGATGCAGATTAATAGAACAAACTTTACAACTCTAAAACTTCATTCATCCAGCTTCTAGCTTCCATCTATAAAATACTATCTTTGTAAAAAAAATTATGGGAGTAGCAGATATGTTATTTAAACGCAAAAAAGAGCAGGCAGAGAAAAACCTGAAAGACGGTCAGGAATATATGATTGAATACGGTAAAAGAGAAAGCGTGGTAGAATTGCCAAGCGGTTTACAGTACGAGATCATGGTTGAAGGCGACGGACCAAAACCGGGTCCGAAATCGGTGGTAAAATGTCATTATCACGGAACGACAATCGGTGGGAAAGTTTTCGACAGTTCTGTGAAAAGAGGAACTCCGGCATCATTTCCTTTAAACAAAGTGATCAAAGGTTGGACAGAAGCTCTACAATTAATGCCTGTAGGCAGCAAGTGGAGATTGATTATTCCGCCTCATTTGGCTTATGGAGATCAGCAGATCAGCAAGGAAATAGGGCCAAACAGTACCCTTGTTTTCCAGGTTGAATTGTTAGATATTAAATAATTTCAACGCATATATTTAGATTAAATTACCTGTTTTTCGGGTAATTTTTTTATTTTAGAACATCGTATTTTTAAAGTCTGAATGAGAATGAAGAAGTTTTCCTGTTTTTTTGTGATTTCAATTTTGCTTACGTCTTGTGTTTCCAAAAAGAATCAAACGATAAAGCAGAATATCCTGACTCTGAAAGACAGTTATTGCAAAGCACCTTTTCAATATAATTATAACAACAAAATACCTTCTTACAATTCAGATTCTATTCTTTTGGCCAATCAAAAGCTGAAAAATGTGTTTTCTGACCAAAGTATTTTGGTTTTAAATGCTTTAGATAACCTTGATGAAGTGAACGAGATCATGGAGCTTAAAAAAGATTCTTCTTTGAGTTCGCAGGTGAAAGTGCTGCAGCTTAAAATGAAAATCAACAGCAAAATTACCATTGCACTGACGGAATTAGATGCCGTCGCTGCCGAGTTTGACTGTGAAGGTGAGCGTGTAGCACAAATCGGAAGTTATGTCGATAATCTGAATGACTCACGAAATAATCGATTGATTTTATATTCAATCGTTGCAGGTGCAGCCGCTTCCGTAGCTGGTGGAATTGTGAAAAATGACAGTTGGAGTAGCGCTATCGATATTGCCGGTGGTGGTTTGGGAGCAGGTTTTGGTCTGGCAACTTTAAACCCGAAAGGTAAAAAAGTGGAATTTATTCATCAGAGAAACTTGCTCAGAGATGTTTGGAATGAAAAACTGGAATCTCCGAATTTCCCGCCTTTTATCTGGTATATGTACACTGAGAAGAAGTTTTCTAACAGACAAGATCATTCAATTGTAAAAAATATGAAACAAAGATGGCTTCATTATCAGTTTGATGACCAGCTGACCGCAGCTGATCAATCGGTAATTTTCAGTGATGGCGGATTTTATCGTGCAGGAGATCTACAAAATCGTGCGGCAATGCTCAACCAGATGCAGTCGGCAACGAGAACGATTAATCAGACCATCAATTATTTACTTTTAGATTTAGATAAATTGATTTTGTAATACTGAATCTTTAAATTTGTTTCCAATGTCGGAATTAAAAAAAATAAGGGAAGAAAAGAATCTAACTCAGGAAGAATTAGCTGAGAAGTCGGGTCTTTCTGTGAGGACAATTCAAAGGATTGAAGCTGGAACAGAACCGAAAGGATATACTTTGAAAACTCTTGCACTAAGTCTCGAAATTTCAGAAAAAGATTTGTTGATTGCAGAAATTTCAAATGAAGAAATCAAAGTTGAAGATCCAATTTTGATGACAGAAAAAGATGAGGTTTTCAATTCTACTTTAATCAAAATGATTAATCTTTCCTCGCTTCCTCTTGCATGGTTTCCGATTGTTAATTTTTTGCCGCCGTTATTGATTATGATTTTTACAAAAGAGAAATCTCAAATCGTTAAACAAATCATTTCTCTCCAAATATTTTTAGCCATCATTTCCCCAATTATTTTTATGTTAATTGCTTTACTGAAGTTAGGTTCAGGATCTGTTATGATGACTATGGTTTTCTTAGCACTCGCAAATGTTTACATTATTCTGAGGAATGCCTACGAAATTGATAAAAAGCAAAAACTGCGTTATCATTTGAATTTCAATATCATATAGATGTGACTGGCAATTGTCGGGTTTTTGTCAGGTTCATTTTTTGAGTTGAAATCAATTTATTATGAATCTTTGTCAAAAATAAATCAATGACAAAAAAATTCAACATTAGTATCTTTATTCTCTTCCTTTTCTTCGGAATTGTACAAGCCCAAATTGAGAAAAATTCCACATTATTTTTAGAATTAAAAAAAGAAGACAGTGTCTTTTTCGAGCGTGGATTTAATGGTTGTGATATGGCATTTTTAGAAAAAAAGGTTGATGATAATTTAAAATTCTATCACGACAAAGGAGGCTTTCAGAACAAAAAATTGTTTTTGCAAAGAACGAAAGAAAATATCTGTTCAAACCCAAAACAAAAACCGATTCGTAAAGTAATTGAAAGTAGTTTGGACGTTTTTCCTTTGTACAACAACGGCGTTTTGTATGGGGCAATACAAACCGGAGAGCATCAGTTTTATATTCGTGAAAAGAATAAAGATGATGTTTTGGGTGGTCAGGCAAAATTCACAAGCGTCTGGATCAAAAAAGAAGGAACTTGGATGATGAGTGATGTTCTCAGTTATGATCATCAATAGCAAATGATATAGGTAAACTTTAAAACTAAAGTTTATTTGTTCTCATAAAATTAATTACAATTAGATACTTTAATTGTAATTAATTTTGTTACAATTAAAAATTTTGTATCTTTGCCATGTAATTATGAGTAACACAAGATTTGCTACAGCAATACATATCATGACTTTATTGGCAAAAGTTCCTCAGGAGTGGCTTACTTCTGATTGGTTAGCTGGAAGCATCAATGTAAATCCTGTAATCGTTCGTAAAGAATTGCGTGAATTGCGTGAAGCCGGATTAATCACAAGCCGATTGGGAAAAGATGGCGGAACCAAGCTAGCGAAAAGTGCTGAAGAAATTAAAATTTCTGAAATCTATGCAGCTGTAAAAAACAACGAAGTTTTAGGAAAGAAAAATCAGAATCCCAATCCTTCATGTCCGGTAGGGAAGGTGATTAACAATCATCTTTCAATGCTTTTTGAGCAGACAAATCTTTTGGTGAAAGGTTTTTTGGGAGATAAATCGTTGCAAGAATTTACCAATCAATTTGATTAAATTTTTTTGATTTAAAATGTAACAAAATTTATTACAATTAGTTTAATATAATAAAAATGAAACCATAAGTTTCGTGAATTCCTTTAAAAATAAATTTAAAAGTATGAACAAAAAAGTAGCAGTAATCGGAGCCACAGGATTTGTGGGAACACAGGTTGTAAAAGAATTGGAAACAAGAGGGTATTCTGTAGATGCCATTGTAAGAGATACTTCAAAAGTTGAGCAGAAAGAAAATGTAATCGCCAAAAGTATTGATGTCAATAACATTGATGATTTAGCTGAAGCTTTAAAAGGAAATGATGCAGTAATCAACACGTTCAATGCAGGCTGGGCGAATCCTAATCTTTACAATGATTTTCTAAACGGAAGTAAAAACATCGAAAAAGCAGTTGAAAAATCGGGTGTCAAAAGATTTATCACCGTTGGTGGGGCAGGAAGCTTGTTCATCGACGGAAATCAATTGGTTGACGGTCCGGATTTCCCTGCGGACATCAAACCGGGAGCCACGGCTGCAAGAGATTATTTAAATGAAATCAAGAAAAATGAAACATTAGACTGGACGTTTTTCAGCCCTGCCATCGAGATGCACAAAGGAACAGCAGGAATCAGAACCGGAAAATACAGAACCTCTTTAGAATCGCCTGTATTTGATGAAAACGGAAGAAGTATTTTGTCTGTAGAAGATGTTGCAGTCGCTTTGGTTGATGAGTTAGAGCAGAATAATCACATCCGTGAACGTTTTACGGCTGCTTATTAATTCAATTTTGTCAAAAAGCCCCAATGGGGGCAATCTTACAAAGCATCGGATAAAATCCGATTAATAAATCGTCATAAGAGCCTCGGCGGCACCAAAGGTGCCGCCGAGGCTCTTGTTATCTAAATCAAATTTACAAATTCATAAACAACTTCGGATTAACCGGAGTATTGTTCTTGTGCACCTCATAATGCAAATGCGGACCTGTCGAACGTCCTGAATTTCCTGATTTTGCAATCACTTGTCCTACTTTTACTTTATCATTTGCCTTAGCAACTAATTGTGATAAATGTCCGTAAAGTGTTGCCAGACCATTTCCGTGGGAAACAATCACACAATTTCCATAACCACCTTTTTGCCCTGAAAAAATAACTGTTCCGGCTGCTGTAGCAATGACATCAGATCCAAAAGGAACGGCAATATCTAAACCTTTATGAAACTGCATTTGGTCGGCTTCTGCAGGTGGATTGTTTTTCTCAGGTGCTTTTGATGTATTTGTAGCAACAGTTTTCGTAGAAGAAGTTGTAGGTGCGGCAGCAACAGCCTCTGTTTTCGCTTTTGGTGTTACCCAAACTTTTACCTCACGTTTATTTCCGTAACTGTCCGTTACTTCTAATATTTTTTCGTAAGGTTCTGCTTTTACTTCAGGTTTTGGAGTGGCTACAGCAACAGCTGCTGGCTTTGTTTCTGCAATTGATTTTACAGATGCATACACTGTTTTGAATGGAATTGGGTTTTTTCTGATCCCAAAATTAGATGAAATATAACCCTCACTAGGCATTCCCAAAGGAACCTGCATCAGTTTTTTCTGCAAGTCCATCAGATATTTGCTGTATCTGTTTGATTGTTTTGCCAGATAAATAGAGTTTGAGATACTGTCGCTATCAAGAACCATGAGTTTTTCATTCTTGATGTCTTTAGATTTTAAAAATGAATTCAGCTGTCCTACTGTTTGATCTACTAAACTAAGGTCAGTCTTCATTTTCAGGTAATCTACACTGTCTTTTTCGGTGTTTATTTTTACCAGATTAACTTCGTAATTTTTATCATCTTTTTTTGAAAATAAGTTGGCGATAAAAATACTTTGTGCAAAAACTATCAGTAAAAGTCCCCCAATCAGAATGTTTACCTTCTTTTTGCTTCTTAAAAATTTCTTCATTTTCTCTTTCTTAGAATTTAAAAACCGTTTTAAGGGTGCAAATTTAATTAAAAATAATATTTGAGCGATATCTTTAATTTAAATTTATGATAATCCATATTTAACGGATTTTTAGATATTTAATTGTATAGCAATGTTAAATTTTTCAAAAAATGAGGTTTATCAGATTTATAAAGTCTTGTTGATTCTTTGTTTTAATATATTTGCAGTTCACACTTTAATTATGGCGAAAAAGAAAACAATTTCAGAATCTGCAAACTCAAAAAAGCCTAAAAAAGACATTTCTGTAGGAGTTGTCGGCAGCGGAAGTTTTGCTACGGCGATTGTGAAAATGCTTGTTGAAAACTGTAAAACAGTACATTGGTGCGTGAGAAGTGAATTTGTAAAAGGTGCAATCGAGCTTCGTGGTCACAACCCGACGTATCTTACGGCAGTTAATTTTAATCTTAAAAATTTAAAGCTTACAACCGATATCAATGAGTTGGTTACAGCTTGCGATGTGGTGGTTTTGGCGACTCCGTCCATTTATCTGTCAGACACGATGGATAAAATGACCTGTGAGTACAAAGACAAAATTTTTGTATCGGCAATCAAAGGGATAATTCCTAAAGTCAATGATGTCGTAGCGCATTATTTAAAGGAAGAATTCCAAATCGGTTTCAGAAATCAGGCAGTCATTGCGGGGCCTTGTCACGCAGAAGAAGTTGCGATGGAAAGATTGTCTTATCTGACAGTTGCTACTGTTGAAGATGAAACTTCAGATAAATTGGTTGGAATTTTTAATTCTGATTTTATCAAAGTCAATTCCAGCAAAGATATTTTAGGAAATGAGTACAGTGCCATTCTTAAAAATATTTTCGCAATCGGAGCGGGTATTGCAAGCGGTTTAGGTTACGGAGATAACTTTACGGCGGTTTTTGTATCCAATGCGATCCGTGAGATGGAAACCTTCCTCGAAGCGATTTACGAAGCACCTAGAGATGTGAACGAGAGTGCTTATTTGGGAGATTTACTCGTGACGGCTTATTCATTGTTCTCAAGAAACAGAAACTTAGGGAACTTAATTGGAAAAGGCTACACCGTAAAATCAGCTATTCAGTCGATGAATATGGTTGCAGAAGGGTATTATGCTGCTGATTCAATTTATAAAACGGCAAGACAGAAAAATCTTGAACTTCCCATCATTGATACTATTTATGCGATTTTGTATGAGGGTAAAAACGCAGAGAAACAGTTCAAAAAACTGACTGCAAAATTGAATTAAGAATATTTTAAACTAAATCAAAAATAGAACATCAGCATTTGTTTGCTGGTGTTTTTTTATGGAAGCTTTTGACAGTACGTCGAATAGCAATTTTATATTTTTATGGCAGCTATTTCCGCCTTCCACTCCCGCTTTTTCGCCTCCGCTTTGCTCCGGCAAAAAGAGCTCCGTTCAAGTCGGGCTGTTGCAATTCGATGTTTCATAGCCAAGGAGAAAGTAAAAAAGAGCCAATTATAATGTGTAAAAACAACAAGTGGAATGATAAAATCGTCTCGCTCCTACGGAGCTCTCAATTCCTCAGTGCTATTTATTTCTACAAACATTTTGCACCTACGGAGCAACCACATATATAATTTTGATAATTGGCTACAATCTGTCATCATTGAAAAAAACCTTGTATTTCTTTATTGAGTTTACGCCTTTGTATAACTCATTACGGAAAAGATTTAAAATTCTTTGTTTGACTTTGCGATAAATTAAGCACAATCAAAAATAACCGATTTTCAATAATTTTCTTTTTACAGGTTCAATTAGAAAATCTACAAAATCCGTTCAATCTGCGAGAGAATAAATTCCAAAATTTCAAATCAAAATTTACCATGTTAAAAATCATTAAACACGCATTTGATAAAAAACTTTTCCCGAAATTCGTAGTAAATTTAATGGAATGCCGAATACAATTTTAAGCAGAACACCAAAACCAAAATATGATGTTGTTCTAATCGGAGGCGGAATTATGAGTGCCACATTAGCAACTTTACTTCACGAATTTGATCCCAATTTAAATATAGCAATCTTCGAAAGATTGGGAAGATTTGCCAAAGAAAGCACCGCTGCATGGAATAATGCAGGAACAGGGCATTCAGCTTTCTGCGAATTGAATTATACACCGGAAAATCAAGACGGAACAATCGATATTTCAAAAGCAGAAAAAATTGCCGAACAATTTGAAATTTCAAAACAGTTTTGGTCTTATCTTATTGACAAAAAATATATTTCGACTCCTTCAGATTTCATCAATTCTTGTGCACACATGAGTTTGGTATTTGGCGAAAAAGATGCCGAATATCTTAAAAAACGCCATGAAGCGATGAAAGGTTCTCCATTGTTTTCAGCAATGGAATTTTCAACTGATCATAATCAATTAAGAGAATGGATTCCTTTGGTGATGAGCAAAAGAAATGAGTCAGAAGTTCTGGCAGCCACAAAAATGGATTTGGGAACCGATGTTAATTTCGGAAGCTTAACCCGAAAAATGGGAAGACATTTATTGGAAGATTCAAATGTTGAAGTTTTCTTGTATCATGAAGTAAAAGACATCGACCCAAGAGATGATGGAAAGTGGGAAATGAAGGTCAAAGACAGAATTCACAGTCACAAACAGGAAGTGGTTGCAGACTTTGTGTTCATCGGAGCCGGAGGATATGCTTTACCTTTGCTGGAAAGTTCAGACATTAAAGAAAGTGAAGGTTATGGTGGTTTTCCGGTTTCCGGAGAATGGCTGGTGACACATAATCCTGAGCTGGTAAAAAAACATCAGGCAAAAGTGTATACTCAGGCGACTGTTGATGCACCGCCAATGTCGGTTCCGCATTTGGATTTAAGAATTATTGACGGTAAAAAGGCATTATTATTTGGTCCTTTTGCAGGATTTTCTACTAAATTTTTAAAAGAAGGAAATTATCTTGATTTGCCTGCAAGTGTCAACACAAAGAATATAAAATCACTTTTCGGAGCTTGGTGGCACAACATTCCTCTTACAAAATATCTGGTTCAGCAGGTTGCGATGACCAAAGCTCAGAGAATTCAGCATTTAAGAGAATTTGTGAAAGACGCCAAAGAGGAAGACTGGGAACTGAAAGTTGCAGGACAACGGGTACAGGTTATTAAAAGAGATGGAAAACAGGGTGGAAAACTTGAATTCGGAACCGAGGTCGTAGTTAATCAGGCAGGGACGATTGCTTCTCTGCTAGGTGCATCTCCCGGAGCTTCCACGGCAGTTTTTGCAATGGTCAATATTCTTGAAAAATGTTTTCCTGAAAAATTGAATGGTGAGTGGAGAGAAAAATTATTGGAAATGATTCCGTCTTATGGACAGAAATTAGCCAACAATCCTGAACTTACAGAGAAAGTGAGAGCTTACAGTAAAGAAAAATTAGAACTCAAATATTAAATATAAGTAAGAGTAATCGGCAATAAGTAATTAGACAGCGCTGAAAAATTACCTATTTTAACCATCAACTATGGAAGAAGTCATTGTAAAACCCATTATCGCAAAAGAATTGCTGGAATCTCTTCAAACAAAAGTTGATGAAGAGAAGCAGGTGATTGTGCATTGCTGTTTCCCAGCGTCACCGTTTTTGGGAAATCTTATCAGAATCTGGAATACGACTTACTTGGTAGACAATTCTTCCAGTCACAAAAGTAAATTAATTCACGCTGAAAATATCACTATTTATCCAAACTGGACGGCTGTTCCCTTTATGAGAGATTTTTGGTTTACTTTAATCTTTTCAGGTCTTCCGAAAGACTGCAAAAGTTTTGATTTTAAAGAGATCATTCCTGAAGAAGGTGGTTTTTTTGTGAAATCAATTAAAAGAAATTCGTCAGATATTTACAGAATTAAAATTTCAGAATAATTCAATGAAAAAATATATCCTATTTCTATTTTTTATACTTCCAGTATTTGCATTTTCCCAAATCAATAAAAGGCAATCGAAAGAAATTAAAGAAATCAAGAAATTTCAGCAAGATTTAAATAAAGAATATTTAGACCCAAAAGAAACACCTTTGAGAGATGATAATTTCAAGAAATTTAAACGACATCCTTTCTTTCCGATTGATTTAAAATACAGAGTTACTGCAAGATTTATTAAAACTGAAAATCCTCAACCTTTTGATTTGCCAACATCATCAGGAAAATCAAAATCGTATCAGGAGTTTGGAAAAGCAACCTTTGAATTAGATGGAAAATCTTATACCTTAACCATTTACCAAAGTTTAGATTTAATGAAAATGGAAAAATATAAAAATCATCTTTTTCTTCCTTTTCATGATGAAACCAACAATAAAGAAACTTATGGTGGCGGAAAATATATGGATCTGAAAATTCCAAGCGGCAATACAATTGTTTTAGATTTTAATCAATCTTATCAGCCTTTCTGTGCTTACAATGCGTATGATTACAATTGCCCGATCGTTCCTGAAGAAAATAAATTGGCGGTAGAAATACGAGCAGGAGTGATGTACGAAGATATTTATCATCATTAAAACTATGACTGAATTAAAATTTCATCAACCTGAAGATCTTCCTGAACTTGATTATGTTCTGGGTGATATTCAGTCGCAGTATACCTCAACGGCAAAACAATCTTTAGAAAGAATAGAAGAGAGAAATCAGAAAGGAAATTTTTTCGCTTTCCCAATTACCATTTTCTATGATGAAAAGATTGCCGGATTTTTTGTGCTTGATTTTGGTGACGATAAATTTGATCTTACAGAAAATCCGGATTCGGTTTTACTTCGTTCGTTATCTGTAAACCCAAATTTTCAGGGAAAAGGAATTGGAAAATCCGCAATGATTGAAGTCGATTATTTTATAAAAGAACATTTTGCAGATTGCAATGAGATTGTTTTAGCAGTAAACGAAAAAAATACCTCAGCTTTTGAATTGTATGTCAAAAGCGGTTATGAATTTGAAGGTAAAACGAGAGAAGGCAGAAGCGGACCTCAGTTCTTATTGTTTAAAAAACTCTAGGATAATTTAAAAAATAAATTTCTAGTTTGGCGTGATACTTTCAATTGTGTTTAGACACTATTTGAATATTCATTATGGAAGTATCATTAAAAAATCAGGTTGCGATCATCACAGGTGCATCAAGCGGAATAGGAACAGGAATCGCAAAATCTATTGCCGAAGCCGGAGCAACCGTTATCATCAATCATTCTTCGGAAAAATCTCACGATAGCGCTCAGGAAGTTTTAAAGGAAATAACCAATGCAGGAGGCAGCGGAATAACTTATCAGTGCGATGTCTCAAAGGAGGATGAAGTGATTAGAATGTTTAAAGATGTCATTGCAAAATTCGGTACGGTTGATATTCTCATCAATAATGCCGGAATTCAGAAAGATGCAAAATTTACCGAAATGACATTGGACGACTGGAATGCAGTCATGGGAGTCAATCTTACGGGACATTTTCTTTGCTCAAGAGAAGCCATTAAAGAATTCCTACGTCGCGGAATCGATACTACCCGTTCTGTGGCTTGTGGAAAAATCATTCATATCAGTTCGGTACACGAAATTATTCCTTGGGCTGGCCATGCAAATTATGCTGCAAGTAAAGGAGCTATCAAAATGCTGATGCAGACTTTGGCGCAGGAATACGGTGCAGATAAAATCCGTGTGAATTCTATTGGACCAGGAGCGATTCAAACGCCGATTAATAAAGAAGCTTGGGAAACAAAGGATGCTTTGAATTCGTTACTTGAGCTGATTCCTTATAATAGAATTGGTCAGCCAAAAGATATCGGGAATTTGGCGGCTTTTTTAGCAAGTGATCTTGCAGATTATATTTCTGGAGCAAGTATTTTTGTGGATGGAGGAATGACCAGCCTTGAGAGTTTTTCGGATAACGGATAAATTTCATTCAAAAATCTGCTGAATAATTTCTAAAGAATTCGGAGTTTTAAAATCCGAAATGTGATAATGATAATAAACCAAAATGCTGTCTAAAAAAACTTTTCTTTTTGAAAATGGAATTTTATTGTCGTAAGGATTTGGTGACGAAATAATGCTCTTCCAAAATAAAGAAATTTCTTCATCAAACAGCAGGTGACTAGAAAAATGAGAAAAAGTTCCGGTTTCCGGATCAAGAAAATTTCCTTCATCTAAAAGTGGTGCAACTCCTTGAATTTTTAATATTTTAATTAAAAAAATAAGGTGCGACTGGTAATTTTTGTTGTTGAGCTGGTCTATAAATTCATCAATGACATAAAACACTGCTGGATTTTTATTTTCGTTTCTTAAAATTTGGTTTAAAAAATCTGAAATAAAAAATACGACAGTATTGGCTTTGATGTCTGTATAAACATCATGAAGATTCAGTATTTCTAGATTAGATATCGTCTGCATACTGCCACTTCTACCAACCCGTATTGAAAAATTTAATTTATTTAAAGGCAAAAGAAAGGCTTTCTTCTTATTATTTCGGGTATAAATACCCTTTAGAAAATAAGTCTGAAAGCCTTCCTCTTCGGTAAAACAATGCAAAATTGCATCGTTTTCACCATATTTTATAAATGAAAGTAAAAAACCGTTTTGAGAATTCATTAGTTAACAACGGCTATTTTTGCAGTTGCTTTGTCGCTTGCATCTTCATTGGTCATCAGTACAAAATAGATTCCTGAAGCAACTCTTTTACCTTTTTGATTATTGAGATCCCATTCGTAATATCCCGTTCTGGCAACTGCAGAATGCACGATGTTTCCTGCAGCATCAGTAATTCTTATATTTGTTTTCTCAGCTAAACCTTTAATCGTTACTTTACCTTTAAACTGGGCATAAACCACAGGATTTGGATAGACTAAAACATTTCCGAAGTCAGAGGTTACATCTGCAACATCACCTTGGTAAGTTACAATTCCATCAAGTGTTACAAAGTAAACCTTCCCATTGGTTTTATCGACCTTGATGTCAGTTACACTGTTGGTTGGAAGAGGCGAGTTTTCTTTTGTAAATCTCTTGATCACTTGTTCGCCAGATGCTGATAAGTAATAAACGCCACCGTCTTCTATGGAAACCCATTTTTGATTTCCTCCATCAACTTCAATTTGAAGAATGCTGTTATCACGAAATAGTTCTTCAGCAATACCATTTTGTTCGATGACAATAGGAGTAGTTTGAGGGTTGTTTTCTGTAATCGCTGATTTTGGGTTTGAAAGAATTCTGAGACCTATTCGTGTACCAATCCATACATCATTATTCTTGTCAATTGCTGCCGACACTGTTCCATTAGCAGGCAAGTTATTTTCCTTACGTATAATCTTAAATGGTGATGTTGTTGACGATGGATTGTTACCATATTCTTTGATAATTAATCCACCAGGGTCAAAATATGGACAAGGTATATATAAGTATCCTTCTTTCGCAAATGGTTTTTGAGTAGATACCGCACCAACAATAGGAACCAGAGTAAAGTCATCTGCAGTTCTGTTGTAAAAATAATATCCTGCGTTTGCAGAAACATTTTCTATAAGACCGGCAGAAACAAATAAGTTATTGTTTTCATCAAATGTTATACCTATTGGGCGATTATAAGCAGGAGCAGAATCGTTATTCTTATAAACTTTCTTAAAAACATTATTCTCCATTTTGTAAATCCCTTTCTCGCCATTCGAGAATGAATAGTTAGCAAAAAATACTTCACTAGGATTTGATGGATTTGCTACTGCATCTAATACGTTGAAATTTATAGGGTTATTTACAAAATAATCCGGATAATTCCATTTGCCTCCATCAAAATGATAGTAACCGAGATCCCTTAATATTGGTTGATTATAAGCATCTCTACCTCCTGTAGAAACCCAAATTTGGTTATTCAGCAAAGATATCTTATAAGAAATATTATTGTATGGTCCATCCGGTTTATAGATAACATTATCTTCACTCTTTAAACCAGATAAAATAGTTCCGCAAAATATTTTTGAGCCCACCTTTGTTGCCGTATTGCAATTCTCTCCAACGGTTACTGATCCTGTGAAAGTTCCATTTGTATTATAGCTGTAAATTCTGCTGGCATCTGTAATAACGATATTGTCAGCATTCACTACCACATCGCTCACATTTCCAAAAGCCTGTGCAAGTGGTGTAGAAACTCCATTATTGTAAATGTAGGTTGTTGTAGCAGATGAAAAAGCGACTATGTTTTCTGAATCTATATCTGTGAAGTTTCCAGCCAATTCTGTCGTCCATGTCGTGAATACCGGAAATGTTGTATTCAGTTCATGGGTTTTTAATCCTGTATTGGTTACAGAAAAAACTTTATTATCTTTAATTGTAGCTTCATTACTTGCCTGATAAACTCCTCCGGTAACAAAGAACGCAGAATCACCAAATTCTTTCTTTTTCAGATCAAAAATAGAAACTCCATATCCTACGGAAACTACAGCTCTATCACCTGTGATTGAGATGTGATTGATTTTTTTGCTTCCGTTATATCCGATGGCAATAGGAATGTCAATAACATACGTAATTCCCTGAGGTGTAATAACATCCAAAGAACCGTTTTGATAGCCTACAAGTCCAATTTTTGTCTGCGGATTATAATCGAAAGCTGAAATTTTCACTTCATGCAGTCCGTTTGCTTTAGAAAGCTTTGAAATTTCACCTGTAGAAACAGTATAATAAAAAATTCCATTTTCTGTGGCTGCAACTATTTTTCCGTTATCTTCTTTTAATGCCAAAACATTATTGTAAGAAAATAGATCTGCCCATTTTTTTGATGAAATATTCTGAGCCTTTACCATCTGTAAAGTTGCCAAAATACCAAGAGAAATTATAGAGAATTTTTTCATATATTATGCTATTATACTGCTGTCAATTACTTGGTTGTTCCAAGAAATCTGTTGTACATTTTTATTTTTATCAAAGAAGAAGTCTATTCTGCCCAAAAGAAGACCAGCCCAACCCACTTGGTTTACCAAAACATTCTTCCCTTGTCTGTTTTTAAAGGTCTGAGGTTCCGGTAAAAAAGTATGCGTATGACCGCCTAAAATTAAGTCAATATTTTCTGTTTTTGAGGCTAAAATTTTATCGTTTAATTTTTCAGGTTCGTCACTGTAATCATATCCGATGTGTGAAAGACAAATCACGAGATCACATTTCTCTTCGTTCTTCAGGAAATTGGAGTAATGTTGTGCCACATTAATCGGGTCAGACCAAACGGTTTCGCCGTATTGTTTTTTTCCAACCAAACCATCCAGTTGAATTCCTACTCCGAAAATTCCTACTTTGATTCCGTTTTTGTTGAAAGTTTTATACTGTGAAGTCTTTCCATCTAAAATAGTATTTTTAAAATCATAATTTGAGCAGATAAAAGGAAATTGCGCATTCGGTAGAACCTTTAAAAATCCGTCCAAGCCATTGTCAAAATCATGATTTCCCATGGTGGAAGCATCGTACTTCATCATTGACATGAGTTTAAATTCCAATTCACCTCCGAAAAAGTTGAAATATGGTGTTCCCTGAAAAATGTCTCCGGAATCTAGCAGCAAAAGATTGTTTTCCTCACTTCTTATTTTCTGAATTAATGTCGCCCTTCTTGCGAAACCACCCTGATTAGGATTTCTCGTGTAACTCGAATCAAATGGTTCAATTCTGCTGTGCTGATCGTTGGTATGAAGAATGGTTAATTTATTGGCTGATGAAAAAGAATTTAAACTTAATTCCTCTGCCATTACCAAATTTGGAGCTAAAGTCATCGCTAAAGTTCCGCCTGTTATCGTTTTTAAAAAACTTTTTCTATCCATTATTTCTTCCCGATAAATTGTAAACGAACTTCCTCTTTAGGATTGATCTGTTGATTTTTCTTAAAATATTCAATAAACAAATCTCTCAATTTGATCCCTGTAGGAATTGATTCTCCTTTTGCGAAAAACTTCATATTATCTCCGCCCAAAGCCAGATAATCTGATGTTGCAATATAATAATCCTGAGTTGGGTTAATCATTTTTCCGTCAATCAGACTTTTAGCAACCATTCCGTTATTGGTTTCAATATATAAATGGGAAACCGGATTGTTTTTCTGATTTTTAGCATAATAATCAAATAATCCCTGCAAATCTGAACCTTTGAATTTTACAATAATCACTTCGTTTTCAAAAGGCATCACTTCAAAAACATTTTTCAAGAGTATATCGCCTTTCCCAATCGTAGTACGTATTCCACCGATGTTAATTAAAGCTGCATCAATGTTTTTGTTCAAATTTGCTTTTGCCCAAACATTCGCTCCGTCAAAAGTATAATCTGCCAAAAGATTTCCAAGATTACTGTTGTCACCTTCTTTTGTTAAATCTACTAGGGTATAAGAGATTTTTTGATTCATCTCTTTATTGAGTTTCTCTGTGTAAGGCTCGATAAATTTAGCAAAATCTTCATTAGCCTTCAGGTCCTGATTAATAGAAATATTCTTCTGCGTCTGCACATTGGCAACCCGCAACGATGATGTTCTACAGGCTGTGAGCGAAAACAAGGCAATTCCTAGTAATAAGAATTTATTTTGCATAATATCTTTAGTATAATGCAAATATAATTATATGTATAATAAAATAGGATTAAATATTGTAAATTCTTGTATGAAATTATTAAATTTGGGGAAAATAATTCGAACAGATGAGCATTTTAAAAGGAGTAGGTGTTGCTTTGGTAACGCCCTTTAATGAAGATTTATCCGTAGACTTCGATAGTTTGACAAAACTTGTTGAATACAACATCGAGAACGGAACCAACTATTTGGTAGTATTGGGAACTACAGCAGAAGCTGCTACACTTTCTTCAGACGAGAAGAAACAGGTAGTTGAACACATCATTAAGGTTAATAATAAACGTCTTCCATTAGTTTTAGGAATTGGCGGAAACAATACTCTTGAAGTCAAACAGCAAATCGAAGAAGCAGATTTATCTGATTTTACAGCAGTTTTATCGGTATCTCCATATTACAATAAACCTAATCAGGAAGGGCTTTACCAGCATTATAAAATGTTGGCTTCTACAGGAAAAAACATCATCATTTACAACGTTCCCTCAAGAACCGGACAAAATGTTGAGGCTGAAACGACTTTGCGTCTGGCAAAAGAATTCCCGAATTTATTCTTAATAAAAGAAGCTGCGCCAAACATTCTTCAGTATTTTGATATTTTAAGAAAAAAACCTGAAGGATTTAATTTGGTTTCTGGAGATGACGAATTCACACTTCCGGTGACTTTAGCTGGTGGAGCAGGAGTGATTTCTGTGATCGGACAAGGGTATCCGAAAGAATTTTCAACTATGGTTCAGTTGGCTTTTGATAAAAAAGTAGATGAAGCGTATGAAATTCACAATAAATTGGTAGAAATCACAAGACTTATCTTTGCAGAAGGAAACCCTTGCGGAATTAAAGTGGTTTTAGCAGAAAAAGGATTGATTAAAAATTACCTGAGACTTCCATTGGTTCCTGCTTCAGAAGGTCTTTACGCTAAAATTAAAGCTGAAATGGCGAAAATTTAAATAAATTAAAAGTTCTATAAAATATTAAAAGTGAAAGGCTCAATGCTTTTCACTTTTTTAATCTAAAAAATTTAATTGCATTTTTTTACACATAAGTTACCTGAAGTGATTGATTCGAATGTTTAGAAGAACACATTAGTTCTTGAAAATCTTTGATTTTCCTCTTAGGTGTTCTAAATATTTTCAAAGGATTTAAACTGAAAAAAAAACTTAGGTGTTCTAATGTGTTTAAAAAAAATCTAAATAATTATTCAGAAATGAAATTAATCGAAGCAAAAGAAAAGGATATTCCTCTAATTCAGGATTTGGCAAAAAGGTCATGGGAAAATGCTTACGCAGAAATTCTTTCACAAGAACAGATGAAATACATGTTGGATACAATGTATTCAGAAGCTGAAATCTCAGAACATTTAAAAAATTCAAACTACCATTATTATCTAGTTTTTGATGAAATTTTAAATGTTTTTGATGGATTTTTGGGCTACGAAAATCATTATGAAGACCAAACCACAAAACTTCACAGAATTTATTTAGTTCCGGAAAGTAAAGGAAAAGGTTTAGGCAAAAAAACACTTGAATTTTTGAATAAAAAGGTGAAAGAAAGTGGCGATAACCGAATTATTTTAAATGTCAATAAATACAATTCAGCACAAAAATTCTACGAATCTCAAGGTTATAATGTTTATGAGGAAGGTGTTTTTGATATAGGAAACGGCTTTGTTATGGATGATTATTTGATGGAAATAAAATTTGGATAAAACAAAAACCGCAGAAAAAATTCTACGGTTTAATATATTCACAGCCAAAAAATTGGCTCTTTAAACTTTTTACTTGGCTCTTTTCTAAGCTTCACAAGCCGAACAGCTCACAAAATTCACCATCATTTCCTTAGAAACAGATGAACTTCTTTGGTAGTACAAAGTTTTCACCCCTTTTTTCCAGGCTTCAATGTAAAGGTAATTCACATCCTTCACAGGCATTGTAGAAGGAATCTGTAAGTTTAGAGACTGCGCCTGATCGATGTACTGTTGTCTTTGTGCAGCCTGAGAAATAATCTCCATCGGAGAAATTTCTTTGAACGTTTTAAATACTGCTTTTTCTTCGTCAGTTAGTTCATTCAGGTGCTGTACAGAACCGTGGTTCAACATAATTGTTCTCCATGTTTCTTCATTGTCTAGACCTTTTTCTTCCAACAGTTTAGCAAGATATTTATTCTTACGCATGAAGTTTCCTTTCGCCAAACCTGCTTTGTAATAATTCGATGCAAAAGGCTCAATTCCAGGAGAAGTTTGACCCAAAATCGCAGAACTAGAAGTCGTAGGAGCGATCGCCATTACGGTTGTATTTCTCATTCCGTAACCTTTCAGAAGTTCAGGCTCACCGTAGATGTTTGCCAATTCTTTTGATGCAATATCAGCCTGCGCTCTGATGTGTTTGAAAGCTCTTGCATTGAATTGAGTCGCCTCAAAACTCTCAAAAGGAATCATATTTTTTTGAAGATAAGAATGATAACCCAAAACTCCTAAACCAAGCGCTCTGTGACGCATTGCGAAGTCTCTTGCTCCCTGAAGGTAATAATTTCCTTCAGTTTTTTCGATAAATTCAGATAAAACAGCATCAAGGAAATAGATTGCCAATTGTACAGCGTTGGTATCTTTCCACTCGTCGTATAATTCTAAGTTCATAGACGACAGACAACAAATAAAAGACTCTTCTCTGGTTGACGGAAGCATAATTTCCGAACAAAGATTACTCGCATTGATGGTCAATCCAAGGTCTTTGTACACCTGAGGTTTGTTTCTGTTCACGTTATCTGTAAAGAAAATGTACGGAAGACCTTTTTGCTGACGGCTTTCCAAAACTCTTGCCCAGATTTTACGCTTGTCGGCATCACCGTCAATCATATCCTGCATCCAGTAATCTGGCACACAAATTCCTGTAAACAGGTTCTGAATCGGACTTCCGATGTCTTTAATTGATAAAAATTCTTCAATATCACCGTGATCAACATCAAGATAGGCCGCAAAAGCACCTCTTCTCACACCGCCCTGAGAAACGACATCCATCGAAGTGTCAAAAAGCTTCATAAACGAAACTGCACCAGAAGATTTTCCGTTATCGGTCACTGCCGTTCCTCTGTTACGAAGTTCCCCGAAATATCCCGAAGTTCCGCCCCCGATTTTCGTCTGCATAATCACTTCACCCATTTTGTGGGTAATTCCTTCAATGCTGTCCGGAATATGCACGTTGAAACAAGAGATTGGAAGACCTCTCTGCGTTCCCATGTTCGCCCAAACCGGAGAAGAAAAACTGATCCATCCTTTCATGATCATCTCCTTGAAAGCCGGCTGTAGTTCAGGTTTGTATAGTTTTTTTGCTGCTGCAGTGGTGATTCTGTCGATTGCACCGTCTACGGTTTCCCCTTTCAAAAGGTAACCTCTGTTCAGCATTTGCTCAGATTCTTCGTTGAGCCACCAGATATTGTTGTTTTGTTCTTCCATTTTTTATATTGTAAAATGCAACCTGTGCATTGTTATGTTATTGTTATTTAGGAGCAGAAAATGTTGTCTTTCTCCTCACTTGTGTACCTGCTTTCGCTACTCGCTTTTTTCTTTTGCAAAGAAAAAGAGCTCAAACATGCCGCTCAATCGGGGCTAAATTGATGATTTATCATTTTTTTGCTGATCTAAAATTTACCAACCTTGACAAATTTCTTTCCGAATTAATGTCTCTGTTTCAACCCAAACCTAACGGGTTTTTAAAACCCGTTAGGTTTTACTTTTCCATCAATTTCCATTTTTATCATCGGCTATGCCGAATCTTCGATTTCTGAGAAACTAAGAATCTCAATTTTGTATGTGAGATGCTTCGACTTCGCTCAGCATGACAACTCTAATACTAACTGTTTCGACGCTCGCTTCGCTCGCTTCGCTCGCGCCCTTATTTATTTCAAACAGGCTTCAAAAACTCTACTTTATGAGAATCATTCAATCCGCTTTCGTCTCTTAACCTCTGAAATTCTTTGAATGACGGCACATTTAAAACCTTATTCTGAACTTCTTCGTTTTCATAATTTGAAAAATGAACAAACGTAACACCATCTTCTTTTACAAAAACTTTATACTCAAATTTTGTCTGATCCAAATTTTTAAAATCATTCAGAAATTTCTGAATGTTGTTTTTGTTTTCAGAAACAAATTCAGGTTTTACGGTATAACTTACGATTACATTAATCATATTTTTATTTTTTTTGTCATTGCGAAGAATAAAGCAATCTTTGTTTTAAAAAAGATTATTTGTATCAATTTTGAAACCAGCTGATTTCAATTCTTTCACAAGTTCCGACTTCCAATTTCCATAAGCATCATAATGAGTATATACAACACCTGAAATATCATTGGGGGTTTCAATGCCTTCTTCCTTCAAAGTCATCACATTTTCTCTTCCAAGCTTTCCTATAAAATATCCTAATTCAAAAATGACGTTTTGTCTTGCTCTTTTATTTAGAT
Organism: Chryseobacterium sp. C-71; assembly: GCF_020911865.1. NCBI lineage: Bacteria > Pseudomonadati > Bacteroidota > Flavobacteriia > Flavobacteriales > Weeksellaceae > Chryseobacterium > Chryseobacterium sp. C-71. The sequence continues at coordinate 1,437,000 of NZ_CP087131.1, read as the reverse complement.
GTTCTATGTTTTTAGAATTACCCAAATCATCAGCTGTCAGTAAAATTATAGCGAAAGAAACATCCGAGAATTTTTCAAATTTCTCTATTATAGTTTTGCCATTATTTACTTGCTCATGTAATATTATTGGCGTTAAATTTAGTTTTTCAATCGTTCTAGCAACATCTAATTTTAAAGTATCGTTGTGACCATGAACTATAAAAATTTTTCTTTTGTCCATATTAGGCTCTTTAACTTCGTAAATTTTTTTGTTAGCTACATCCTGTATTTGTGTTGATGGAAATTCTGAATTTTTTACGTGGCTTATTTCCTTTATTCTATTAATATTTTCTAAACTAAATTGTGCAAGCTCTAAGCTTTCTAAAATATTTTTAACATCAATTCTATCTTTACTAAATAAAATAAATTCAATGATTATCTCAACAATAACTATTTCGTTATGAAAAGTTTTATCATTCAATAAAGATTTAAATGTATCTGTTGAATTCCATAACTCATAATCGCTTCCAACAGAATATACGCTTCGAGAACTATCAATTTGTTCCATTCTGCTTCTCCAAAAATCATAATAATCTTTTCGAATCATAAAAGATTTAAAATCTCTTGATTTAAAGAATGAACTAAATTTTACATTCTGTAAATCATTATACAAGACTTCGTATTTTGGAAGTAAATTGATCATAAATATTAAAACAAATCATTCGCCGTAATACTCTTATCGTGCTTCGTATAATCCACTGGTCTTTTTGCGAAGAAATCATCCATAGAATTGGCGAAAACTTCTTCTTCAAACCATTTCATCGGGCTGTATTGTTCTGCGGTGGTGTTGTAACGTTTTTCCATGTTGATTTTGGTTAAACTTTCGTCAACACGGTATTTCATAAAGTTAATTAAATCTTGTTTAGAGAATTTATCCAGTTCGCCCATTTCAAAGATCCAGTCAAGAATTTCACCCTCCACCTCGATAGATTGATCAACCAAAGTATAAATATCTTCAATATCAGAATCAGTCAAAAGATCCGGCTGCTCTTCACGGATTTTATTAATCAGATAAATTCCGCCGTTTGCGTGAATCTGCTCATCAATAGACGTCCACGCAATAATATTGGAAACATTTTTCATGAAACCTTTGAATCTTGTGAACGATAAAATAATCGCAAACTGTGAAAACAAGGACACATTTTCAATCAGGATACTGAATAAAAGCAAAGAAGAAACATATTCTTTCGGCGTTGTAGAATTGGCGTGTTTCAGAACGTTGGATAAGAAATCAATTCTTTTCTTTAAGGCAGGAACTTCTACAACGTGGGTAAATTCTTCGTTATATCCCAAAACTTCCAACAAACGAGAATAGGCTTCAGAATGACGGAATTCACATTCTGCAAATGTAGATCCTAAACCGTTCAATTCAGGCTTTGGTAGGTGATGATATAGGTTTCCCCAAAATGACTTTACCGAAACTTCGATCTGAGCAATCGCCAAAAGTGCATTTTTTACCGCATTTTTTTCGTGCGGCTCCAGCTGCGACTGGAAATCCTGAACGTCTGCCGTGAAATCAACTTCTGAGTGTACCCAGAAAGATTTGTTGATCGCTTCTGTAAACTGAAGAACCTCAGGATACTCAAATGGCTTGTAGCTTACTCTTTTATCAAAAATTCCCATATTGAATGTAATGTCTTTAAAAATTATAAAAAATAGATCACTGTGTATAAAACCCGCGAGATGGTTAACTTTCTGATTCGTTGTAAGTTATGTTTGAAACTTATTAACGGAAGTAATCATTCATCTCTCGTACCGTGCGAAGCACAAAGTTCGAAAAAAAGAAACGATTTGGAAAGGGGTAAAGAGTAATTGACTGACTTTTAACCTTAAAAGTTTTCCACATTTACATGAAACTCGCTCTGATATTGGTTTATAGATACTTAACACTTAAAAATCGAAGTTATGGTAAGTTTGTAATTAAACACTTTATTTTAATTTATTGAATATTAATTAATTAAATATTAAACAAGATTTTTTTTAAAGATTTTTTTAATCTTGTAACAAAACGAAAATATATACTACTTATTGGAAATAAAAACAGCAATCACTTAATGTTAGTAATTCAGGATCTACATAAATCATACGATACAGGCAAGAGTAAACTGCACGTTCTCAAGGGTATTAATCTTAATATTGACGAGGGTGAATTTGTCTCTATTATGGGAAGTTCCGGCTCCGGAAAATCGACTTTACTGAATATTATCGGAATTTTGGATGAAAAAGACAGTGGCGTTTATGATCTCGACGGAATTCCTATTGAACATCTGAATGAAGTAAAAGCGGCAGAATACCGTTCGAAATTTCTGGGATTCGTCTTCCAATCGTTTAATTTGATTGGATATAAAACGGCTTTAGATAATGTTGCACTTCCTTTATATTATCAAAACGTTCCGAGAAAAGAGCGTAATCAAAAAGCAATGGAGTATCTGGAAAAAGTAGGTTTGGCACAATGGGCAACCCATCTACCAAACGAACTCTCAGGTGGGCAAAAACAGAGAGTTGCGATTGCCAGAGCATTAATTACCAATCCTAAAGTTGTTTTGGCAGATGAACCCACAGGAGCGTTAGATTCAAAAACGACTCACGATATTATGAAGCTCCTTCAGGATATCAACAATGAAGGTAAAACCATCATCGTGGTAACCCATGAACCCGATGTTGCTGCACAAACCAAAAGAAATGTCATCCTCCGAGACGGAATTATTGAGAGTGATGAGTTTATTAATCAGATTGTTTTGTAATAGGCTGGATGTTAGATGTTGGATGCTTGAAGTTTTATTAAGTGGTTCCAATTAAATTGTAGTTATAACTGACTTTTCAAAATAAAAAACATTTCATTCTTTACTTTGAAAATTTAAATAAGATTAAAAAATCTGCGGTAGGATTGGAAACTTCCATCATCCCGCATCAAACCAAAAAATTATGTTTGACCTAGATCGTTGGGAAGAAATATTCAGTTCTATTCGCAGTAATGTATTGCGGACGGTGCTTTCGGGCTTTACGGTGGCATTGGGTCTGTTTATATTTATCGTTCTTTTCGGAATTGGAACCGGGCTGAAAAATGCTTTTACACAAGGTTTTGCGAGAGATGCTCAAAATCTGATTTCAATTTTTACGGGAAATACAACAGTTGCTTATAAAGGTTTGCAGTCAAATAGAACGGTGACAATGAATAACGACGACTATGATTTCTTAATCGACAGCGATAAAGAAAAAGTAGGGTATTCTACCCCGAGATATACTGCAAATCTGATGGTAAAATATGGTAAAGAAAGCGGAAATTACCAGATCAACGGTGCAGATCCTGAAGAGAAATTTATCGAAAACAGGAAAATGCTCGAAGGACGTTACCTTACCCCCGGAGATTTACAAAGAAAGCAAAATGTTGCGGTTGTAGGAAGAATGGTGCAGCGGGATTTAATCAAAAATGGAAGTCCGGTAGGTAAAGATCTCGATATCAACGGAACGATGTTCAAAGTAGTTGGAGTTTTCTCAGATGACGGTGGCGACTGGGACGAAAGACACATTACAGTTCCCATCACCACTTTGCAGCAAATGAAAAAAGGTTCTGATACGGTGAGCGGAGTTTATATTGCTTATGATGAAAATATGACACCGGAACAGGCCATCAAATACGGTGACCAGCTTAAAGAAAGGCTTAAATCCAGAAAAAATGTTTCTCCGGATGATGAAAACGCAGTCCGTGTCTGGAACAATGCTCAAAATATGAATGAAACCTTCATGTTTATGGCAGTTCTTACAGGAATTGTGACTTTTATTGGACTAGGAACTTTATTGGCAGGAATTATCGGGATCAGCAACATTATGGTGTATATCGTAAAAGAAAGAACCAAAGAAATCGGTGTGCGAAAAGCTATTGGTGCAAAACCACGAAGCATTGTTGCTTTGATTGTTCAGGAAAGTGTCGTGATTACCGTAGTTTCAGGGTTTGTAGGAGTTGGTTTGGGTGTTTTAGCATTACATTTAATAGGTGACAGTCTTGAAGATTACTTCATTAAAGATCCGAGTGTGGGTTGGGGAACTATCTTTGCGGCATTTGTAGCATTGGTTTTTTCAGGTTTGATTGCAGGATTCGTTCCTGCCTACAGAGCCTCAAGAATTAAACCTATCGAAGCATTAAGAACAGAATAATTTAATTTGAAAAATTTGTTAATGAGATAATTTGAAAACAAAATTCAATTTACAGCTCATAATTAATAACTTATAACTCATCAAAGTGAACATTTTATTTAAAAAAGATACCTGGCAGGAAATTTATTATTCACTAAAGAATAATAAGCTCCGCACATTCCTTACCATGATTGGAGTGGGTTGGGGTATGTTTTTGTATGTAGTTTTACTGGGTTCCGCAAAAGGAATGGAGAATGGTTTTGATAAATTGTTTTCAGGATTTGCGACCAATTCTATTTTCCTTTGGGCACAAAACACTTCGATTCCTTACGAAGGTTTTCCAAAAGGGAGAGATGTGAATCTGAAATTAACTGATGTTGAAGTTTTAAAAAGAAAAATATCAGATATCGATTATATTTCGCCACAGAACTCAAGAGGAAGTTTCACAGGAACGCCCGGCGAATCGATGTCAAGAAACGGTAAAAATGCAACCTATTCTTTAACGGGAGATTACCCGATCGGGAATAAAATTTCAGAAAAGAAACTGATTTTCGGAAGATATATCAACGATGCAGATGTTTCCGGAAATAAAAGTGTAGCAGTGATTGGAGAAGAAGTGTACAACAACTTTTTCGATTCAAAAAAGAAAGAAAATCCGCTAGGGAAATCAATTAACGTGAAAGGACTTTTCTTTAATGTGATCGGAGTTTTCAGAGTGAGAAAAGGGGGTGGTTTTGAAAATGACCGTACTGTTTTTATACCGCTTTCTACGTATACCAAAATGTACAATGCAGGAGAGCAAATCGATATGTTTGCGATTGTGAGCAAGCCCAATGTTGATGTAAATAGCGTTGAAGAAAGAGTGAAAACAGAATTAAAAGCCAAAAATCAGGTTTCGCCGGAAGACACTAATGCTTTTGGAAGTTTTAATTTAGGTAAAGAATTTAAAAAACTCACTGGGTTTTTAACCGGAATGCAGCTTTTAACAATAATCGTAGGAACGCTCACTATTTTGGCCGGGGTCATTGCGATTTCAAATATCTTATTGATTACCGTAAAAGAAAGAACTAAGGAAATAGGCATTCGAAGAGCTTTAGGTGCTAAACCTTCTGAAGTAAGAAACCAGATTTTGCTGGAAAGTGTGGTCATCACGCTCAGTTCGGGTATATTAGGCTTTATTCTAGGGATTTTTGTTTTGATGATATTCAACTCATTGACTCAGAATCAGGATGAATTTCCGTTTTATAACCCGACTGTCAATTATACCAATGTTTTTGCGGCAATGTCGGTGATGGTAATTTTAGGTTTAATTATCGGAATGATTCCTGCTCAAAGAGCGGTGAAAATACGACCGATTGAGGCATTAAGAAGTGAATAACAATTTGGGAATATATATTTAGATTTAGTTTTAAATCTTCAAATAAATTAAATTATTAAATAAAAAATAAACTACTATATGAAAAAGAAGTTCACCTGGAAAAAAGCAATCTATATCGTCTTGGGACTTTTATTGGCATGGGCATTATTTGCAGGAATCAGTTATCTTGTAAAATCAAATTCTAAAGAAAGTGAAGCGTTCCTTACCAGAAAACCGACTGTTCAGAATATGGATGACAAAGTGATGGCGACAGGGAAAATTATTCCAAAAGAAGAAATTGAGATTAAGCCCAATATCGCAGGAATTATCGATAAAATATTGGTAGATGAAGGTGATAGAGTAGAAGCCGGACAATTGATCGCCACAGTGAAAATCATCCCGAATATCGCTGAGGTCAACAATGCACAACAGGAAGTTCTTAACTCTCAACTTCAGATCAGCAATGCCAAAATGAATGTTGATAATATGCAGAAGCAGTTTGCAATGCAGCAAAAACTATTCAGTCAGGGTGTAATTTCAAAACAGGAGTATCTGAATTCTCAGCAACAATTATATTCAATGCAGCAAAGTTTGAAGAATGCCAATCAGCAACTTCAGACTGCGCAAAAAAGATTGCAAATTGTAAAAACGGGTGCAACTCCTGAATTACAAGGTTTGGCGACAACCCAGATTCGTTCAAAAGCTGCAGGAACTGTTCTTGAAGTTCCGGTAAAAGTGGGAAGTCAGGTAATTGAGGCTAACTCTTTCAACGCAGGAACTACGATTTGTTCGATTGCAGATTTGAATTCTTTGATTTTTCAAGGTGAAATTGATGAAGCTCAGGCAGGAAAATTGAAGCAGGGTATGGATATGAATATCGTGATTGGTGCTTTGCAAAACAAATCTTTCCCGGGAAGACTGACGATGATCGCTCCAAAAGGAAAAGATAACAACGGAACGATAAAATTTCCTGTAGAAGGTGATGTTCACAATCCTAATAACGAGTACATTAGAGCCGGATTTTCAGCAAACGGAGAAATCGTCATGAGTTCTCAGAAAAACGCTTTGTTATTAGATGAATCTTTGGTACAGTATGAAAAAAGCAATGGTAAAGACAAAGCTTTTGTTGAAGTAAAACAGCCAGACGGAAAATTCAAAAAAGTATATGTGAAATTGGGCGCAAGCGACGGTATCAATGTACAGATTCTTTCAGGGATTGATAAAAACGCAAATGTAAAAGTCTGGAATCCGTCTGATAAAGATAAAGAAGAATTGAAAGAAAAAGCGAAAAAGTAATTGCAACTCATATAGATAAAAAAGTCCCGGTAATCCGGGACTTTTTGTTTTACTATTCTTCAACCTAAAAGGTTTTAAATTTTAATTTAATAAAAAATTGACGTTAAATTAACTTAAAAACTTAATTTCTTTATCTTTAAATTTATTTTTCATCACCAATTTATTCATTGTTTTCAACATTTGTCGGCGAAGTTTGGCTAATTTTCTTATGTTTTTATCTTCGCTGTAATCAAAAATATTATCCTTGAAACTAAATGTGTCACCATCTTTGAATGTGATATTGTTTTTCTTCAATTCCCTCTGTATCATAAGATTGGTCATGCTTTTAAGGATTAAATATTCAGATTTACCAAGAGATTTCAAAGAAGTAAGCAACTGTTTTTTGTATTTTTTCTTTCCCATAATTCAGACTATTTTTTCCTTTTTAAGATTTGTTCAAATATATATTTTTCTTAACAAACTTTTTTAAAATTAGTCAAAATTTATTCCTCAAACACTATAGAAGGTAATCTTAACGAATTTTATGAAATTTCCTTTATCCAGCTTTAATAAAAGAAAATTTAAACAAATTTCTATAAAATGCTGAATGATTAATCAATTGCAAATTAATGGACTGATTGATAACAAATAATTCTCTAAAATTCCGTAATTTTGGCATTCAAAATCTAAAAATCTAAAAGTAAATGGACATTATTTTTGACCTTATCGAAAAAGAAAGAGAGAGACAATCCCACGGATTAGAACTTATTGCTTCAGAAAACTTTGTTTCTGAAAATGTAATGAAAGCAATGGGAAGTGTGCTTACAAACAAGTATGCAGAAGGGTATCCCGGAAAAAGATATTACGGAGGTTGTGAAGTAGTAGATGAGGTTGAGACTTTGGCAATCAACAGAGCTAAAGAACTTTTCGGAGTAGAGTATGTAAATGTTCAACCACATTCTGGTTCTCAAGCGAATGCTGCGATTTATTTAGCAGTTTTGAAGCCTGGAGATAAAATCATGGGGATGGATCTTTCTATGGGAGGGCATCTTACTCATGGTTCTGCAGTGAATTTCTCAGGAATTCAGTACGACGTAGTTTCTTACGGCGTTCAGCAGGAAACAGGTTTGATCGATTATGATCAAATGAGAGAAGTGGCTTTGAGAGAAAGACCAAAAATGTTAATTGCAGGTTTCTCAGCTTATTCAAGAGATTTAGATTATGCAAAATTCAGAGAGGTTGCAGACGAAATAGGAGCTACACTTTGGGCAGATATTGCACACCCTGCAGGTCTTGTTGCTAAAGGTTTATTAAATAACCCATTCGAACATTGCCACGTTGTAACAACAACAACTCACAAGACTCTAAGAGGTCCAAGAGGTGGAATGATCATGATGGGTAAAGATTTTGAAAACACTTACGGTCACAAAACTCCAAAAGGAGAAATCAAGCAGATGAGTCAGGTTCTTGACGGAGCTGTTTTCCCAGGAATCCAAGGAGGTCCTTTGGAGCACGTAATTGCCGGTAAAGCTGTTGCTTTTGCTGAAGCAATCGATGATCAGTTTTTAACGTACGCTAAACAAGTACAGTCTAATGCTCAGGCTTTATCAAAGGCAATGGTAGATTTAGGTTTTGATATTGTAAGCGGCGGTACAGATAACCACTTGATGTTGGTAGATCTTAGAAACAAAGGTGTAAACGGAAAAGAAACCGAAAAAGCTTTGGTAAAAGCAGATATTACTTGTAATAAAAACATGGTTCCTTTTGATGATAAATCTCCGTTCACAACTTCTGGGATCAGATTAGGAACTGCGGCTATTACAACAAGAGGTCTTAAAGAAAATGATATGGAAACTATTGCAGGATTGATTTCTGAAGTAGTAGACAATATCAAAAACGAAGAAGTGATTTCTGAAGTTAGAAAAAAAGTAAACGGATTGATGGAAGGTAAAGCTTTATTCAATTACTAACGAGCTATTGGCTTTTTAGCTTTAAATAAATCAAATAATATAAAGAGGTGCAAATTATTTTGTGCCTCTTTTTAATAAGTCTTAATTTTTAATTACTCATGATCTAAATATGCAGTCTGAAAAAAAACTTTTCACCTTTGAAGAAACTAAACAAAAGCTAGTTAATTATTGCGTGTATCAGGATCGTTGTCATGCTGAAGTAGAGCAGAAGATGAGAGAATTTGTATTGATTCCCGAAGCGAAGGAGGAAATTCTTTTGTACTTAATGAAAGAAAACTATCTGAATGAAGAACGTTTTACAAGAAGTTATATTCGTGGTAAGTTTTACATAAAACATTGGGGCAAAACCAAAATCAAAATGCATCTCAAGCAAAAAGGGATCACGGAAAAGTTGATTACTAAAAGCTTTGATGAAATTGACGAGGAAGATTACGTGAAAACAATACGAAGATTATACGAAAATTACGAATCAAAACTGACTGGATTACAGGCGTATCAGAAGAAATCTAAAACCATAAAGTACCTTTTAAGCAGAGGTTTTGAATATGAGGTGATTTTACAACTGACTGAAAATTAAGACCATTGTGATTTTAAATCTTTATTGAGTTTTTTCGGGATGAAAGGTGAATTTTGAATTAGAAATATTTCTGTTAGAATGAATGAAAACATTTATTTATCAAATGTAGAGCGGTTTAGAATATATATTATTTGGAGGTTTTTGTAAAATACAATTTGCTACAAAATACAAATGTAATTACTTTTTGATATTATAAATTATTATTGAATGATCGAAATATACATATGAAAAATGAATAGAATTAATATTATGGATATGTTATTTTAATATTTTTTATGATTATTTTAGGAAATAAAAAGTGAAATTTGTATATTTAATACGAGATAGCTCTGATATTAAATGAAAATGATTAAATATGAAAAAGCTTTTATTTTTTTTACTCCCTATTTTTTTGTTTAGTAATTTTTTTTACGCCCAGCGAGACACAGATCATTGGTTTGCTCCTTATTATGACAGCTCCTCTACTAATTATGTTCACGCTATATATCTTTCTACCGATTCTGTTATACCTTTCCAGGTTCGTGTTTATAATAATAATATTCAAATAGGAACAGTAACAATAAGTAAAGGCAGTCCTCAGGTTTTCAATGTTCCGACCGCATTCATTAAAGCTAATGTGGTGAATAATGCAGCTCAGGTTAGGACTTTGGGTCTACATACAAACGGTAATTTACCTTATTTCGCTACACTCAGAATTTATAGTCCCAACCATGGAGAAGTGGTAACGTCAAAAGGTAGAGCTGGTCTTGGTCGATTTTTCTATAATGTTTCTGCTCCTATGACCTACACGAATAGTACATTGAATTTTACGACAGGTTTTTTGGCTGTAGAAGATGATACTACTGTCACAGTTTCAGATTTTGATAATGGTGTTCAGTTTATTAATGTCACTGGTTCTCCTTCTACGATAACGTTTACATTAAACAAGGGACAATCATATATTCTTGCAGGGCAATCTGTGGTACCGGAAAACAGATCCGGATTTATAGGGGCGAAAATTGTTTCAGATAAACCCATTTCTGTAACAAATGGGAATGCTAACGGTTTCTATGCCACTACAAATACACCACTTGGTTCCGATCTAATATTAGATCAGTCTGTTCCAAGTACACGGTTAGGCTCTGAATTTACAATAGTTAAAAGCTTGTCAACCAGTCCCAACAATATGGAGGGGGGGATTATTGTGGCTACTGAAGATAATACACAAATATTTTTGAATAATAATCCGACACCGGTTGCAACTATTAATGAGGGGGGATTTTATCGGGTTTTAACTTCTTCTTTCGTTAATCAAGGACAGGGGCATTTTAATCTGTATGTAAAAACATCTAAAAATGTATATTTCTATCAGCTGGTTGGTGCGTCAGGAAATACAAATTATACTGGAGGTTTCAACTACATTCCGCCGCTCAATTGCTATCTCCCAAAAACGATTGATGAAATTGGTTTTGTTAATCAAATGCCAACCTATACCGGTAATATTAATTTAAAACTTAATATAATAACAGAAACAGGTGCTGCTGTTACAGTGAATGGTATAGCACCGACTGCTGTCCAGGGGCCATATCCTGTAACAGGTACCAATCAATGGGTAACCTATTCAATTCAGGGGATTTCCGGTAATTTAACTATTAACTCTAACCGTGCTGTTACTGCAGGAATAAATGGTGGTTATTCAAATGCGGGTTATGGCGGTTTTTTTGCCGGTTTTTCATCTTTACCGGCGATTACCAGATTAACAGGTGACTGTATTCCCGGAATAGTTCTTCGTACTGAGGCTATTTATAATACCTATCAATGGTATTTAAATGGTAACTTAATTCCTGGGGCGACGAATAGTATTTATACGCCTTTACAGGCAGGTGTTTATAGTTTAATGGTAAGTGCGGGGGGCTGTGCTCCGATTATGACTGCGAATTATAAAGTGTATACTTGTCTTTATGAAACAGCACAGACTACTACTATGTGCGAAAGTTCACTTATGATAACACCTCAATTTTCGACCTCGCAGCAAGCAGTTTTAAATTCTTCAGTCCATATTATTACACCACCCACAAACGGTACGGCAGTAGTAAATCCTGCAACCGGAGTAATAACCTATACTCCAAATACAGGCTTTTTAGGTACAGATACTATTTCCTATCAATTTTGTGGTAATGTTCAGGATTTTCAGGATTGTGAATTGATTACATATACGATTAATGTTGTACCGATCCCCGTAGTGAACAATGCTGTTTTGCGCTCATGTGCAATCGAAACCAATCCGGCAAACGGTTTATTTGATCTTACTACAGCACCGGTTAATGCTCAGCCAGGTGTCGTGAAAACCTACTTTACATCATATAATAATGCGGTTAACAATACGAATCCTATTTCTGCTGTCTCAGCATACACATCAGGCAACGCAACAATTTTTGTAAGGGTAGGGTATCCCGGAGGTTGTTTTAAAATCGCTGAAATACAACTGTTTATTATTCCTTTGGTTTATTCGCAAACGTTATTAGATCAAACCATTTGTCAAGGAGCTACCACAACGCTGGACGCAGGTGCCGGTTTTGATTCTTATCAATGGAGTACAGGGGCAACAACCTCTTCTATCACTGGGGTTGGAGTAGGAACTTATTGGGTGAAACTGACAGAAGGACAATGTACTGTTCAGCAATATGTTAATGTATTTGCTGCTTCACCACCAGTAATAAGCAATGTAGAGATAAAATCAAATGGCTTTACGGTTATAGTGACCGGAGGGAATCCTCCTTATGAATATTCTATCGATGGATTCAATTGGAGTACTTCCAATGTTTTTACCAATGTGATGCGTGGAGATATTACAGTGTATGTACGGGATAGGTACAAGTGTACTCCAGTGAAATATGAATTTTTTCTTCCAAATATTGTAAATGCTATTACTCCGAATGGGGATGGGCATAATGATATCTTAAATTATGCAGGATTAAGTACCTACCCTAACTTTAGATTTGAAGTCTTTAACAGATATGGTGCTGTGGTTTTTTTAGGAAGCAAAAATAATAATTATACTTGGGACGGAACAATCAATAATAATATTAAACTTCAAACCGGAACCTATTGGTATAAATTAAGCTGGAGTGATCCCAAAAGCAATATTTTGATGGACTTTACAGGATGGATCCTGCTTAAAAATCGGGAATAAATGATGATTTGTAATTATGAAAAATCAGGTCTTTCCTCTTATGAATAATTATGTTTAAAATATTGTTTTCTGTTAAACTGATGATTTCGAGACTGAAATTAGGAACTGTTAAGATTTTTTTATGTAATGTTTTGATTTTTAGTAAATTATTGATAGGTTTTACATGGCATTGTGTAAAACCAAAATCAAAATACATCTCGAGCAAAAAGGCATTACGAAAAAGTTAATACTAAAAGCTTTGATCAAATTGACGAGGATGATTACGTGAAACAATATAAAGATTATACGAAAATTGCGAATCAAAACTGAAGGAATACAGGCGTATCGGAAGAGAAATCTAAAGCCATAAGTGCCTTTTAAGCAGATGTTTTGAATATGATAAAATAAGTGATACATTTGATCAATTATAAAATACAAATTTTTGAATAACAATAAAATTTGGCTTTCACCACCCAGTATAGGGGGAAGTGAGCTAGAATATATACAAAACGCATTAGAATCAAATTGGGTTTCTCAATACGGCTCAAATATAGATGAATTTGAAAAAAAATTAGAACAATATTTGGGGGAGAATTCTCATGTTTCTGCTTTGTCTTCCGGAACTGCAGCTATTCATCTGGGGCTGAAACTTCTAAAGGTTGAAGAAGGTGATTTTGTGATTTGTCAGTCTTTTACTTTTGTGGCATCTGCCAATCCTATTTTATATCTAAAAGCAATTCCGGTATTCGTTGATAGCGAAAAAGATACTTGGAATATATGTCCTAATGCATTGGAAGATGCAATCAAATTTTGTTTAAGCAAAGGGAAAAAGCCGAAAGCCATTATTGCCGTTTCTTCATACGGAATGCCTTTTAAGGTTGACGAAATCTTGGCTTTGTCGAAAAAATATGAAATTCCGGTTTTGGAAGACAGTGCAGAAGCATTAGGGAGTAAATATAAAAATAAACCGTGCGGTACTTTTGGGGATTTGTCGGTCATTAGTTTTAATGGAAACAAAATCATAACCACTTCAGGTGGCGGAATATTGGTCTCAAAAACTCAGTCTGAGAAAGATAAAATTTTATTTTTGGCAACCCAATCAAAAGATAAAGCAGATTATTACAGCCATTCTGAAATAGGATATAATTATAAAATGAGTAACATCTCTGCTGGAATTGGTAGAGGGCAGATGGAAGTTTTAGAAGAGAGAATAAAGCAAAAGAGAGAAAATCATGAATTTTATAAGAATTTAATTGAAAATTTAGAAGGTTTTACTCTTTTTTCAGAACCAAATGAAGATTTTTTTTCTAATTTTTGGTTAAATACCATCATGATTGAAAATAGTAATTTGTCACCTGAAATACTTAAAAAGCATTTTGCAGAAGTAAATATTGAAACAAGGTACCTTTGGAAGCCCATGCATCTTCAGCCTTTGTATGAAAAATATCATTTTTTCGGGAATAATTTCTGTGGTGAGCTTTTTGATAGAGGGTTGTGTTTGCCTTCAGGCACTTCTCTTACAGATACTTGTAAGGATACTATAAGTGGGGTATTTAAAATTATGTCAATTTAATTTTAAAAGATAAAATTTTATCATACTTTTGTGCGATATTTCGAAGGGTAAATCGTGTCTTAGAAATACAAAGCACATATATAAAATATGAACAACAATATTAATGTTTAGTTCTGTAAGAAAAAAAATGTTTAGGGGAGATAATGTTGTTAATCTCTCGGATGTAAGGTATCTTCCTCGTTGGATTATACTTGCAATTGATGTTATAATCTTAATTATCTCATTATTCCTCTCTACTTATATCATAGAAAAGATATCTCCACGTGAATTTATTTATCATGAGGAGCAAACTGTCGTTTTCGGATTCATTATTTTAATCAATGTTTTATTTATGTATGTTTTCAAGACATACGCAGGAATTATAAGACATTCTACATTTATAGATTTATTTAAACTTTTGATGGCGAGTTTTTGTACATCAATTGTTGTCGGAGCTTCCAATATTATTTTACTTTGGGTGACAGGAGAAAAGTTTATCCTCACACCTTATCTGATTCTGTATTTCATAACATCCTTTATGGGATTGTTTTTATTCAGATTATATGTTAAAGAATTTTTTCATATAGTTCGTGAATATAGAAGGAGTGCTTTGAAAAAAAGAATATTGGTTTTGGGAATAGATGAGCAGTCTATTGCTATTGCAAGAGCTATTTTAGATAATCCTAGTTTGCCTTACCAAGTAGTTGGTTTCCTTACACAACGTACAGATAGTAAAAGAGCATCTCTACTGGGAAAACCTATCTATGCTAAAAGGAGAATAGAAGAAAATACCAAAGATGATCTTATTATCGATGGCGTGCTAGTGGTAAAAGAAATGATGTCTAAAGATGAGATGAACTCTTGGGTGAATTTATTCTTAGAAAAAGATTTGAGAATTTACAAATCGCCATCTGTACAAAAATTGAGAGAAAGTGATTTGGGAGTTTCTATTAAAAACCTTCAAATAGAAGATCTTCTTAACAGGAGACCTATCAAGATTGAGAATGAAGAAGTAAGAGCAAGGCATTTTAATAAAAATATATTGGTAACTGGGGGCGCCGGATCAATAGGCAGCGAAATTGTAAGACAAGTTGCGCAGTTTAATCCTGCACTTATTGTTGTTTTGGATCAGGCTGAAACACCCTTGTACGATATAGAATTAGAATTAAAAGAAAAATTCCCTCAGGTCAGATTCAAATTTGTATTAGCAGATGTTTCAAATAAATATCGTGTTGAACCCATATTTGAAATGTATAATTTTTCTATGGTCTACCATGCTGCAGCGTATAAGCATGTACCACTAGTTGAAGAAAATCCGCATGAAGCAATATTGGTTAATGTTTTGGGTTCTAAAAATATCGCAACTTTATCAAGCAAGTATAAAGTTAATAGATTCGTTATGGTATCTACCGATAAGGCTGTAAATCCTACGAACGTAATGGGAGCGTCAAAAAGGGCTGCCGAATTGCTTGTACAATCAATCCAAAATATAGAAGGAAATACTACGAAATTTATTACCACGAGATTTGGAAATGTTCTAGGTTCAAATGGTTCTGTAATTCCTCACTTTAAAAGACAAATCGAGGCGGGAGGTCCTGTGACGATTACGCATCCTGATATTGTAAGATATTTCATGACTATTCCTGAGGCATGCGAATTAGTATTACAAGCGGGAACGATGGGGAAAGGTGGTGAAATTTTTGTGTTTGATATGGGAGATCCTGTCAAGATATTAGATTTAGCACAAAGAATGATAAAGCTCTCAGGCTTCGAACCCCATGTCGATATCAAAATAATATATACAGGTTTACGACCTGGTGAGAAGCTTTATGAAGAGTTACTTAGTGACGATGCAAAAACACTTCCGACACACAATGAGAAAATCATGATTTCTAAAGACCCAACTTTAGAATATTCAGAGATTGATTCTTTAGTTAATCTGATTACCAAAGCGTCGATTAAGAAAGATAAAACTGATATTGTGAGAATTCTTAAAATAATTGTTCCTGAGTTTAAAAGCAACAATTCGATTTACGAAGTATTAGATAATTAAAAAAAAGATAAGTGTATATTTGCACAATTTTAAGACATGAAGAGTAAAATATTAATTATATTATCAGCAATCATAATTGTTTCTTGCAGGACAAATCCGAATGCGAAGAATGATTTAAATTACATGCAAAACATAGAACAGGTAGCTATTGAGAATTCGATGAGAAATTCTAATTCGACTATTCAGCCTGGTGACCAGTTGGTGATTCTTATCACTGCAAAAGATATGGATGTTGTAAAACCATTTAATCAGAATTACTCTTCTTCAGAAATGATTCAAACCAATACTTTGGCAGGAGGTAATACACCAAACCAAGGAATGATGACAATACAAGGACCTACTTATATTGTAGATACAAAAGGTAATATAGATTTTCCTATTTTGGGCATTTTAGATACCAATGGTAAGACTTTAGTTGAATTAAAAGAAGAGTTGAGAGAAAAAATGTTAAAGTATGTAATCAATCCTACAATTAGCATACGATTAACAAATTTTAAAGTTACAGTTTTAGGAGAAGTAAACAGGCAAGGTGATTATACAGTTGCGAATGGTCAAGCAACAATTTGGAATGCTTTGGGGATGGCAGGTGATCTTACGATGTATGGTAAAAGAAATGATGTATTGGTTATAAGGACAGAAAATGGAGTAGTTTCTCATGGTAAAGTCAACTTACAAGATGCATCTCTTATTGATTCTCCCTATTATAATTTAAAGCAAGGTGATGCTATTATAGTATCTACAAATAATTCTAAAGATATTCAGGCTAAGCAGAATCCTAATACAGGTCTGTATTTAACTGCAGCGTCTATTGCAATAACTGCTGCCGCTGTAGTGGTAACTTTAATTACTAAGTAAAAGAATAAATATTTACCAGTAATCAACACAACCAATCATATCAATTAAATGATGAAATCTTACAAAATAGTAATAATAGGCCAAGGTTATGTCGGACTTCCATTGGCATTAGAATTTGCTAAATATTTTCCTGTTTTGGGGTTCGATATTAATTCAGAAAGAACTGAACAGCTAAATAATGGAGTAGATGTAACGCTGGAAGCTGATATTGAAAAACTTAATGCTCATCTTAATCTTTATATAGAATCTGAGGGTGAATTTGGCTATAAGGCAAGTGCTGATTTAAACGAAATTTCACAATCAAATATTTTTATTGTAACCGTACCAACACCTATAGATAAATATAATGCTCCAGATTTAAAGCCATTGCTATCAGCATCAAAAATGTTGGGCGGAATTCTCAAAAAAGGAGATATTGTCATTTATGAATCAACAGTTTTCCCGGGTTGTACAGAAGAAGATTGTGTACCCGTTTTAGAAAAACATTCTAATTTAAAATTCAATGAAGATTTTTTTGTAGGATATTCACCTGAAAGAATTAACCCAGGAGATAAAATACATACGCTGACTTCAGTAATGAAAGTGACTTCAGGATCAACTCCCGAAATTGCAATTGAGGTTGATGAATTATATAAAAAAATAATCACAGCAGGAACTCATCTTGCACCTAGTATTAAAGTAGCAGAAGCGTCAAAAGCTATAGAAAATGCACAAAGAGATGTTAACATCTCTTTTGTAAATGAGTTGGCATTGATCTTCGACAGAATCGGTATCGATACAACGGATGTTTTGGAAGCGGCAGGCACAAAATATAATTTTCTTAAATACAGACCAGGATTAGTAGGTGGTCATTGTATTTCTGTTGATCCTTATTATTTGGCACACAAGGCAGAGCAATTGGGTTATCATCCTGATGTCATCTTATCTGGTCGTCGTGTAAATGACTCTATTGCCAGATTTATTGCTGCTAAAGTAGTGAAATTACTTATAGCTAAAGGAGAAGTTATAAAAAACTCAAAAGCGCTTATTTTAGGAGTTACTTTTAAAGAAAATTGTCCGGATATTAGAAATACAAAAGTGTTCGATATCTATAAAGAACTTTTAGATTATGGGATTAATGTAGATGTTTATGACCCTTGGGCGAGTAAAAAAGAAGTGAGAGACGAATATGGAATTAAGTTGCTGGACTATTTGAGCGAAGACAATAAATATGATTCAATCATAATTGCAGTTTCGCATACACAGTTTCTTACAATTGATTTTGAAAATTTAAAAAATGACAATACTGTTATTTTTGATACTAAATCTTTTCTACCAAGAAATCAAGTAGATGCTAGGTTATAAGAATATTCATAAACATAATCCCAAAACAAAGTATAATTGTACATTTGTAAATCTAAAAAAAATAATTATTTTAAATGAATAATTCAACACAAGAGGAATCAAACGAAATTAATATTCAAGATATTGTTAAGCCCTATTTACATCATTGGATATGGTTTGTAATAGTTCCAATGATATCAATATTTTTAGTTTATTTTTATTTAAAAACGGTTACTCCATTATATAGCATTCAATCATCTGTTCTTATAAAAGATGCAAAAGCTACACCTTCAGTAGGTGGAGAATTTGGTATTTTACAAGATCTGTCTGGACTTGGGGGGATGGGTACTAATAGTGTTGATAATGAAATAGAGATATTTAAGTCTAAAAAATTGATGCGTGATGTCGTTAAAAATTTAGATCTGCAAACTTCAATATATTCCAAAGATAAACTAAAGACTCAGGAACTTTATAAAGACACTAGCCCTTTCACTGTAAAGGTGTTGAATGAAAAACCATTTGCATCTAAACCCCAAAAACCTATCAATGTAAAGTTTTCAGGGAAAAATATTGTGTTAAGTTCTGAGGAATTCTCAAGTGATATTAAAACTGCTTTTAATAAAACCATCAATCTCCCGTATGCGAACATTATTATTTTACGCAATTCTAAATTTAATAAGGTTAAAGCAGGGGATGTAGAAAATCTTTCTTTTACTTACTTTTCTGTAGATGATAAAGTAAGTGAGCTACAAAAAATTTTACTTGTAACTTTAGCTAATAAGGATGCTACGGTAATTAGTTTATCCTTAAATTATAGCAACACAGACAAGGCCAAAGATATCCTCAATAACCTTGTCGAAGTTTATAATAGTGATGCTATTAAAGATAAAAATTCAGAATCTGAAATAACACGTGATTTTATTGATGAGAGAATAAATATTATTGCAAATGATCTAGGTGAAGTTGAAGGTCGTAAAGAACGATTTAAAAGTTCTAATCAAATTACTGATTTGGAAACTGAAGCAAAATTAGGTCTTGAAAGCTCAGCTGGAGCTCGTACGAAAGAGATTGAGATAGATTCAGAATTAGATATTACCAATGCATTAATTGGTTTTATGGCTAAAAAAGGTAATGGACAAGTGCTTCCTTCAAATATAGGTTTGAAAAGCTCTGAAGCTGTAAGTAACATCTCCATCTATAATCAGTTAGTAATAGACAGAAACAGGCTGCTTGAGAATGCTACGCCACAAAATCCATTAGTTATTGATCTAAATAATCAAATTTCGTCATTAAGATCTTCGTTATTGGAAAGTTTGAATAAAAGTAAAGCAGGCTTAGAGTTTGCTAAAAACCAATATGTAGCGGAGCAAAATAAAGTTTCTTCAAGAATATCAAAAATTCCTAATCAAGAAAAATTATTTAGAGATATAGAAAGACAACAGCAAATAAAAGAGAGCCTTTATTTACTTTTATTACAGAAAAGAGAAGAGACAGCAATCTCTTTAGCGGTAACTGCAAATAAAGCAAGAATTGTAGATTTTGCTTATGCGTCCGCTAAACCAGTATCACCGAAAAAAATCATATTTTTATCACTTGCACTTTTGTTTGGATTACTTTTGCCTTTCATAGTTATTTATCTTAAAGAACTATTTAATGATAAGATTCTCACCAAACATGATCTTGAAAAGTTATCTAGAAATAAACCTGTAATTGCAGAAATTCCTACGTTGGTTAAAGGGCAACCGGAGTTGGTGAAAATTAATGATCTATCTCCTATGGCAGAAGCTTTTAGAATATTAATTACTAATATGAATTTTATGCTGCCTAAGAAAAAAGCTAAGGTAGTATTTGTAACTTCCACTGTAAAAGGTGAGGGTAAGACATTTGTATCGGTAAACCTTGCTCTTACTTTAGCTTCACCGAAGAAAAAAGTAATTATCATCGGTTCAGATATAAGAAATCCTCAGCTTCAGAGATATAATCCGGCTAGAAAAGGTTTAATAGGACTTACCGAATACCTACACAATGATAAAACCATTCTTAATGATATCATACATGTGTCTACTTTTAATCCTTACTTAGACGTCATTTATTCAGGCGGTATTCCTCCCAACCCGACCGAATTACTAACAAATGGAAGATATGAAGTATTATTAGAGAATTTAAAATCTAATTATGATTATATTATTCTAGATACTGCACCATTAATGCTGGTTACTGACACTTTCCTATTTGCAACAATGGCTGATGCAACATTATATGTTACAAGATCTAAGTATACTGAAAAGACATTGATTGATTTTGCTAATTCTAATATAGAATCAGAAAAAATCAAGAATGTAGGTTTCGTGCTTAATGATGTTGAATCACAATATTTAGGTTATGGTAACAAATATGGATACGGCTATAATGCCGAAGAAAAGAAATGGTGGCAGAAAATATTTTAGAAAATATGTCAAAAACTATAAACGTAGTATTAACAGGCGGTGTAGGCAGTAGACTATGGCCGCTATCTCGGAAAAGTAGTCCTAAGCAATATTTAGATTTATTTGAAGGTAAATCTTTATTTCAACAAACAGTATTAAGAAATAGAGAATGCTGTTCTGAATTATTTATTGTTGGTAATGTGGATAATTATTTACTATCGATAAAAGCTTTAAAGGCTTTAAATATTCAGGAGTTTACTGAAATTCGAGAGGCTATTCCACGGAATACAGCCGCTGCTATTGCTTTTGCGGCATTACAAGCAAATGAAGAAGATATCTTAGTAGTTACTCCTTCAGATCATCTTATTGAAGATGAGGAAGCTTATTTACGATCTATACATCACGCAATTTTGCTTGCAAAAGAGGATTCTATTGTTACATTTGGCTTGAATCCTACAAAACCAGAAACTGGTTATGGGTATATTCAAATCAAAGAAAATAAAGTGTTATCGTTCCGTGAAAAACCTAACGCAGAAACGGCAAGAGAATTTTTGAAGGATGGTAATTTTTTCTGGAATTCTGGTATGTTTTGTTTTAAAGCAAAAGTTTTTTTAGCAGAATTAGAAGCTTACGAACCCGCCCTTTTTAAGGCAGTAGTGAAAGCTTTTAATAAATCTGAGCAAGGCCAGCTTCCATTAGAAGAAAGTTTGTTGATTCCATCTATATCAGTTGATTATGCTGTAATGGAAAGAACAAAAAAATTAAAGGCTGTGATTGGTGAATTTCGTTGGTCTGACATGGGATCCTTTGAATCTATTTACGATTATCTTTTAGGAAAAGGGCATCCTGTAGATCAGTATGGAAATATGGTGATAGGCACAACTATTCATACAGAATTTTTAGGTATCAATGAAAGCATATTAATATTTACAGAAGATGCTATCTTGATACTTAAAAAAGATAATGCACAGCAGGTGAAGAGTATTTACGAAAATTTAGAAAAAAACAAATCAAAATTAAGATAATTATGGAACATGATATAAGACCTTGGGGTGAATATTGGGTTTTAGAAGATGCTGAAACACATAAAGTGAAAAAAATTCTGGTAAAACCCGGGGGAAGATTGTCTTTACAATATCATCATCATAGGGCAGAAGTTTGGACTATTGTATCCGGGATAGGAACAATTACGATTGATGAAACTATTCGAAATTATAATGTGGGAGAAGTTGCTCAAATACCGCTAGGTGCTCATCACAGAATTGAAAACAAGACACAAGATCCTGTAGTTTTTATTGAGGTTCAGTACGGGACCTATTTCGGCGAAGATGATATTGTAAGAATTGAAGATGATTATAATAGAGCATAAAAATATTGTATTCAACCTAAATAATAAGTCTACCAAAAAGATTGATAACGAAGAGAAAATATAGAGCTAAAGTAATATAGGTATCAAGCAATTTTTCTGCTATGAACTTAATAGTTTAGTTACTTTATTTAGAAGTAAAATCTAAGTTTCAATAATGATTTTAAGATTATTAAGAGTAGTATTGTGAAATATTTTAGCTTACAAAAAGAAAGATATGTAGAAATATCGTTGGTAATTGCAAACAATTTTTTAGAATTTTTTTCTATTATTGTTATTACTAAGCTGGCATCTTCAAATTTATCTAAAGAACAATATGGTTTTTATGCACTTATACTTTCTATATATAGTTTAATTTCGATGTTGCCGTTTCTCTCTTTACATTCTGCGATAGAAAAATATCTTATCGAGTATAAAGAAGATGGTAAGCTAAAATCCAACTACATTTATATACTTTGTATTCACTTATTATTTTTTATAGTATATTTATTACTACTTCCTTTCATCAAAATTTTCTTACCCGTTATTTGGAAAGATATTTCATTACTATTATTATTGTTTATTTTAACAAAAGTGTATCGCACGCTTTTTATGGTAACGCTTAATAGTCAAAAAAAAAGATTGACGTTATTAATCATCAGAACGATTGAATTTAGTACACAATTAATAATTATTTTATATTTTGTATTCTACAGCTCGCCTGATGTTATTTTGTTTATTTCTAGTAGTATTATTTCTTCTTTATTAACTATTGTTTTGAGTATATGCTTTGAAAGAAAAAATATCAGGCTGAAACACTTTAGCATTGCAAAATTCAAGGAAATTTTTTCACTTATATTAAAATTTTCACTACCATTTTTACTGTGGGGTTTTTTTATATGGCTTCAAAATATGATCTGTAGATGGTACTTAGATGCACTACTTACAAAAGCAGATGTTGCAAATTACAGTCTTATGGTTGCTTTGGCACTCACACCGGCTAGTGCTTTTATAGCTGTCGTAAGTAATATGTATGTTCCAATAGCTTATGCTAATGAAAAAAATAATCCAGGGTATATATCAAATGCTAATAAAGCTTTAAAAAAATACTCTATATTATTTTGGATATTTGTGTTTATGTTTTTTATGTTATTCAATGATTTTATTGTAAGAATATTACTAGATGCAAAATATATTGATGTTTCCTGGAGTCTTCCTTATCTTGTAGTAGGTACAGCCTTTTATGCAATAGGACAAGTTTCTATCTATGAAATTTATTATTATAAAAAAGCAAAAATTTTAGTTCTTAGCAATTTACTGCCAGGGCTATTTACGGTAATTTTTGGTTATTTATTTATCAAATATTTTCAGTTTGAAGGTGCAGTAATATGTACTTTAATATCATTTATTATTTCAGGTGTCATAACATTATTCGTTAGTAGTAAGTTTTCAAAATCCAATATTAAATAATAGGATGTTAGAATTTTATGTAATTATATTATTAGTATTAATATCCATAAATTTAGTCTATATAAATAAAAAAATTGAGATTCACAATCTCTTAAAGATTTTTATAACAATAGCATTTGTAATGTGGTATTTTATCCCAATAACTTTAACATTATTGGGCTATACTATTGTTTTTGATTTTCTTAAAATTGATATGAACTTTTATTATAAACTTTTAATAAAAGAGCTCATATTCTATAATGCTATACTTCTACTATTTACGATATTATTTAGGAAAAGGAAGATAAATTTTACCAATTATAGAGTAATCTATTATAAGGAGAACATTAGAGATATATTCTTTTTTAGATTTAGTTTTATATTTTTAATTATATACATAATTTTTTTGGTAAAGAATAATCTAGATTATATGGAGAATAACTCTATTGAAAATCAACAAGGTGGGGTTTTACAAGTTTTAGCTTTCTTTAGTAACTTTTTAGTAGCATATTTTTGGGTCTATTTTCTATACGGGGCAGATGAAAAAAGAAAAAAGTGGATAGGATCAGTTTTGATCACATTATCAATTGTTCTGGTTTTGGGTGGAAGTAGAATCTATTTATTAGGATTAATATATGTTCTTTATTTCATATACAAACGTGAAGAAAAGAAAGCTAAAAAAGTTGCGATATCAGTTTTTACAGCAGTTTTTCTTGTTTTTTCAATTGTTTTACTACCATATCTTTCATCTAGTCGGGTTTCTGATTCGGATGTAAGTATTAAACAAAATGATGTATTCAATCTTGCTTTAGAAGAATTCAATACAAAACTTAATAGTTTTGCTTACAGTACAGCTTTACTAAAATATGATGGTGAGGAATTTGCCGGGTTTAATCCATACTTAGGTAGTCTTCTCAAATTTATTCCAAGAGTAGTCTGGAATGAAAAACCAACTGCTACAAGTTTTAATTCTGAAGTTTCAGGCATTCCTTCCCGAAGAGTACCTTATCTATTAGGAGATACCAGTGAAACTTTTAATACTGGAGTATCTGCCTACGCAGTTTCGGCATGGCAAATGGGTATTTTTACAGTCGTTGTATCAATTGTTTTTAATGTTGTTATGTTATTTTTCATTAATAGATGTTTTATGCATCGTTCTGTTTATATTAAAAGTTTAGGTTTTATGATGACTGGCTTTCCACAACTTATTATGCTCCCAACTTACGGTGACAATATAATACAATGGGCTATTCAAACAATGATGTTTTTCTTGGGATTGTTATTTTTACGTATCATAATAATAAAAAAAAAATCACAAAATAAATATGAAAATAATAGCTTTTAAAGGAGGATTGGGAAATCAAATGTTCCAGTATGTATTTTATAATTATTTGCTTTCTAATTGTAAAGATGATATAGTGGGGTTTTATGGAAGAAAAGAATTGGGGGATCACAATGGCTTTGAATTGAAAAATTGTTTTCAGGATATTTCTCTTCCACCAAAAAGCTTAAAGTCTAATTTTATAATTAATTTATTTAAACTAAAAAATAGACTTTTAAATAAAGGAGAAATGATTGAATCTTCAAATATGCAAAATAAAGTATTTTATGGTTATTGGCATGATTTAGATTTTTTTACGCCAGCTACGTTAGATTTATTTAATTTTAATGTGTCTCTTAATGATGAAAATAAATTGGTATTAAACAAAATAAAAAACTCACAATCTGTAAGCATACACATAAGAAGGGGAGATTATATCGGATTGAATAGTATTTATGGTAATATTTGTACTATTCAGTACTACAAAGATTCCATAGAAATGATAAAACAAAAAGTTGAAAATCCCATTTTTATTTTTTTTTCAGATGATATGGCTTGGGTAAAGGAGAATTTCAATATTTCTAATGCAGAATATATAGATTGGAATACTAAAGAAAATGCTTATATAGATATGTTTCTAATGTCAAACTGTAAACATAACATCATTGCCAACAGTACGTTTAGCTGGTGGGGAGCCTACCTTAATCGAAATTCTGACAAGATAGTTATTGCACCCTCAAAATGGATTAATCTTCCAAATCAAAAATTAAATATTTTTCCAAAAAATTGGATAAAGCTATAAATATGTCTATCACTGAACAAAAAACATGGATTTCTGTACTCCTTTGTACTTACAATGATGGGAAATACATTGCGGAGACTATTGAAAGTATTCTAAATCAAACCTATCCTTATTTTGAATTTATTATTATCAATGATGGTTCTACAGACAATACAGGGGAGATTATTGATGCGTTTAGAGACCCTAGAATAAAACATATCAAAAGATTAAATCATGGTCTTACTAAGTCTCTTAATTTTGGCATCACGCAATGTCAATACAATTGGATTGCTAGAATAGACGGTGATGATGTTGCCTTACCAAACAGATTTGAAAAACAATTAGAATATATAAACAGTAATGTTGCTGCAATTGGAACTCAATATAAACATATTGATTCTGAGGGGAATATTATTGCAAATATTTCTTTGCCACTTTCTCATAAAAACATTATCAGAAGAGGAATAACCGGAGCTACAATGTTTAATCATCCTTCAGTTTTAATCAATAAAAAATTACTAAATCAAGTAGGAGATTATGATGAGCATATTGATGCTGCTGAAGATCTAGATCTTTGGTTAAAATTATCACATTATGGTAGATTGATTAATGTAGATATTCCTCTAATGCTTTACAGAATGCATGAGAATAAAATTTCAATATATAAAAGAGAAACACAGTACACCAATGCACAGGTGGCGATATTGAAATTTAGAAGTAAAATTCATAAGAATTTAACTGATTTTGAATATTCTCGCATAAGAAAGAAATTAGAAAAAAGCAGTTTTTTTCATATAGGTAAAATTTTAAATTCAAAAAGTAACACAGCTAAAGGGTTTGAATTAAAATTCATAAATTTGGCGTTCAGAATAAATCAGATTTTAATTAATATATTTATAAAAAAAATAACAAATGAGTAAAATAGCCTTAATTACAGGTATTACAGGACAAGATGGGTCTTTTTTAGCAGAATTATTGCTTGAAAAAGGGTATGAGGTTCATGGTATTATTAGGAGAGCTTCATCATTTAATACAGATCGTATTGAACATCTATATTTGGATGAGTGGGTAAGAGATATGCATACAAAAAGACTTGTAAATCTTCATTATGGAGATATGACAGACTCCAGCTCGCTTATAAGGATTATTCAGATGGTCAAACCTGACGAAATTTATAATCTTGCTGCGCAAAGTCATGTGAAGGTTAGTTTTGATGTTCCGGAATATACTGCTGAAACAGATGCAGTAGGTACATTAAGACTTCTTGAAGCAGTGCGTATATTAGAGATGGATAAGAAAGTGAGAATTTATCAGGCATCAACATCCGAATTATATGGTTTGGTACAAGAAGTACCACAAAGTGAAACCACTCCGTTCTATCCAAGAAGCCCTTATGGCGTTGCAAAAATGTATGGGTTTTGGATCACTAAGAATTATCGCGAATCTTATGGAATGTATGCTGTAAATGGTATTCTTTTCAATCATGAAAGCGAAAGACGAGGAGAAACTTTTGTTACCCGAAAAATTACACTTGCTGTTGCGAGAATAGTTCAGGGGTATCAGAATAAACTGTACATGGGTAATCTTGATGCACTTAGAGATTGGGGATATGCAAAAGATTATGTAGAATGTATGTGGCTGATGCTTCAGCATGATACACCGGAAGACTTTGTAATTGCTACCGGAGAGATGCATACTGTAAGAGAATTTTGTACTAAAGCTTTTAAAATTGCTGGAGTGGATATTGTGTGGGAAGGAGAAGGTGTGGATGAAAAAGGACTTGATGCTGTTTCAGGAAAGGTATTAATAGAAGTGGATCCAAAATATTTCCGCCCGGCAGAGGTAGAGCAGTTATTAGGAAATCCTACTAAAGCGAAAACATTGCTGGGTTGGAACCCTACAAGAACAAGCTTCGATGAATTGGTGAAAATAATGGTGGAGAGTGATATGAAATTGATAAAAAAAACACATTCATAAAAAGTGAAAAAAACTAGCAAAATATATATTGCGGGGCACAAAGGTCTTGTGGGTTCAGCAATTAATAAGAAGCTTAAAGAGAGTGGATTTACAAATATTGTGGGCAAAACATCCAGAGAGCTAGATCTTCTGGATGCCACAGCTACAGAGAAATTCTTTCAGCAAGAAAAACCCGAGTATGTTTTTCTTGCTGCAGCGTACGTAGGAGGAATAATGGCTAATAATACTTACAGAGCAGATTTTATTTACAGAAATCTCCAGATACAGCAAAATGTTATCTACAATGCTTATAAGTACGGAGCGAAAAAATTACTGTTCTTAGGGAGTACTTGTATTTACCCTAAGAATGCCAATCAGCCTATGAATGAGAATGAGCTGTTGACACATGAGCTTGAATACACTAATGAGCCCTATGCTATTGCAAAAATTGCAGGACTGAAAATGTGTGAAAGTTTTAATATTCAGTATGGCACTAATTTTCTTTCGGTTATGCCAACCAACTTGTATGGTCCAAATGATAACTTTGATCTTGAAAAAAGCCATGTACTTCCAGCAATGATCCGTAAGATTTTTCTCTCAAAATCTTTAATGGAAAATAATTGGGAGGGAATACGGGCTGATCTTGAAAAAAGACCGGTAGAAAAAAATGATGGTCACACTTCCAATGAAGAAATTGTTTTGCTCCTAAAAAAATATGGTGTTTTTAGCGGTAAAGTAGAGCTTTGGGGTACGGGGGAACCAATGAGAGAATTTCTCTGGAGTGAAGATATGGCTGAGGCTTGTATTTTTATAATGGATAATGTAGATTTTAAAGATTTAGCTCAAAATAAAAAAGAGATACAAAACACGCATATTAATATTGGTACCGGAAAAGATCTTACAATAAAAAACCTTTCTAAAATCATTGCAAAAACCTTAGATTATAAGGGCGAAATTCTTTTTGATGCTTCAAAGCCAAATGGCACTATGAGAAAGCTAGTTGATGTTACAAAACTCAATGATTTAGGTTGGAAGCATAACATCGAAATTGAAGATGGGATCAAAAAAATTTCTGATTGGTACCTTGAGAATTAATATACTATGAAAATTATTTTTGATAATATAATATTTTCTTTACAAAAATCAGGCGGCATATCTACTTTGATATATGAAATTTTAAAGAAGTACTTTCCACTTTCTGCAAATAAGAATATATATTTTCTTGATTATAAAGAAAATGAAAATAATATTTATAGAAAAACATTTGAAATCCCAAGTGATAAAATCTTAAATCAAAGAAAAGAACCGGTAAAAATCCTTAGATATTTAAATCCTAAAATTGCGAATTTAGAAACTGAAAAATTTATTTTTGTCTCCTCTTATTATCGTTATTGTAAAAATAAAACTGCTATTAACGTAGTAATAGTGTATGATTTTACATATGAATTTTTTGGAAAGGGTTTAGCTAAGACTGTACATTCATATCAGAAAAAGAAAGCGATACTTAATGCATCATATATTATTTGTATTTCGGAGAACACTAAAAAGGATTTAATTTCTATAATACCACAAGTCAATAAGGAAAAAATAAAAGTTTTACATATTGGTGCCAGCCCCGACTATTATGCAATTACTTCTGATTATAATCTAGGAGAAATTAATGAGGATTTAGACAAACTAAAAAATAAGAAAATTGTTATTTTTGTTGGTGGAAGAGCTCCTTACAAAAATTTTGATAAAGCTGCAGAAGCATTTTCACTATTAGATGATAGTTATCATTTTGTGATTGTAGGACCTCCACTTACTGAAAACGAAGAGAATTATCTATCTGCTTTATTATTGAAAACAAATTTTACTGTGCTTAATGGAATAAGTAATAATAATCTTAATATGATATACAATAAAGCATGGGTTTTATTGTATCCTTCAGAATATGAAGGTTTTGGCATTCCTGTTGTCGAAGCTATGAATACTGGCCTTCCGGTAATTGCTTATAATAAATCATCTATACCAGAAGTTGCAGGTGATGCTGGGATTCTTTTGAATAATCTTTCTCCACAGAGTATTAAAGATGCAATTCTAAAGTTAAATAATAATGATTATAGAAATGAAATTATTGAAAAAGGATTTGAGCAAGCAAAAAAATTTACTTGGGATAAAACAATAGAAAATTATATTTCCTATTTTGAAGAAGTCAGTAAAACCTAAGAGCATTTTTAACGATGATTTTTATGAAAAATATCTTGTAACAATTTAATTAAAATATAGAAATTGAAAAAAATTCTTATAACAGGATTTTCAGGATTTGTAAGTAAACATTTTCTAGAATATATAGATACCCTTGAAGAAAAGATTGTAGTTGAAGGAATTGATATCAATGAACCTACTTTTAATCTTTATGGTTTCAAGAATATCACTTGTCGCTTTACACAATTAGATCTTCTTAATAAAAATGAGATTGATAATCTTATTTTTCAATTTCAGCCGGAATATATATTACACCTTGCATCCTTCAGCAGCGTAGCTTTTAGTTGGAAAAACCCGGTTGCTAGTTTTACCAATAATACAAACATATTTCTAAATCTTTTAGAGCAGATAAAAAATCTAAATCTTAAATGTAGAATCTTATCAGTAGGTTCTTCAGAAGAATATGGAAAAGTTAGTAAAGATGCAATCCCGTTAAATGAAACAGAAATTTTAAATCCTATAAGCCCGTATGCTGTTGCACGGGTATCTCAAGAATTATTGAGTAAAGTGTATGTGTCTGGATATCATTTGGATATAGTTCTTACAAGATCTTTCAATCACATAGGACCCGGGCAGAAAGATCTTTTTGTAGTACCTTCATTTGTTAAAAGAATCTTAGAAATAAAAAAGTATAATCTTACTTCTGTTTTAAAAACAGGCGATTTATCAATTATAAGAGATTTTACAGACGTTCGAGATGTTGTAAGGGCTTATCATCTTATTCTTACAAAAGGGGTAAGTGGTGAAATTTATAACGTATGTAGCGGGAATGGTATCAGCCTTGAGGAAATAATCAAAAAAATTTCAAGTAATGTTGATATTGATATTACTACAGAAAGAGATGAATCTCTTATAAGACCAAATGATAATGAAATTATTATTGGGAATAATTCTAAATTAAAAAAGCTTGGTTGGGCACCATTATTTAATCTTGATGAAAGTATTTGTGATATTATAAAATATTGGAAAGATAAAATATAATTTATTTTAATACGTCAAGTTTTGGCGTTACCTAATATTATTTTTGTTTTAATGATAAATGTCTAGCAGGAATTTATACAATAATTTTAACAAAAATATGATGATAACACTAACAGATCCTTATACTAAGGAGCAAGTAAATTACTACAAAATTCCTTTTGCTGAAATTGATGGTAATATTGATAATGTATTGTATAAAGAAATACTCAATGAGACCACTGGAATAACCACCTATTACAAAAGAGCTTACACCGGAAGTGTTTCTGTAAAATGGTTTGGAGCAGTAGGGGACGGAATTACTGATGATACAAACGCTATTGAAACCGCTATTCAATCTCTTAATTCGCGAACAGACCTTAAATTTTCTACTTTAGACTTGGAAACTGGTGTATATATTATTTCAAGATCATTGACTATGTTGGCAGGCATTAATTTGATAGGTCAAGGAGCGACAAAGAAAGTAGCAGTTGGTGGTGTGGTTCAAAACCATTCTACAATATTACGCTGGAATGGAGCTTCAAATAAAACTATGCTATATCTAAAAAATGTATCTGGAATTACTATATCTGGAATTTGCTTTGATACTATGACTAGCCCTCAGGATACTGATCAAACAGATATTAGTATCTTAGGAATAACAGCAATCACATATATTAATAGATCTATTACCAGATACAACGAAATTTCAAATTGTATGTTCAATTTATTAGAGGTAGGAATTCATTATTTAGATGATAAGGGTGATAATCCAAATACTATTGATCCTTCAGCTGATCATAATATGGATACTAATTATATTGATAGGTGTGAATTTCGTTATTGTGTAATTGGAGTAAAAGTAGAACAGACAAATGTTTATAATCCTTTAATTAGTAGAAGTGCTTTCTATGGATCAGAAACATATACAAAACACCATTTGTTAATATTAAAAGGTCATGCTGATATTTCTGATTCATTTTTGGGTCCGTTAAAAAATAAAAATAGTATAGGTGGTAGAGATGGTATTGCTGTAGAAGTAAATCAGGGATACTGTAATTTATATAATATTTATGCAGAGGCTCATAATGGACCATTTTTTGTTTGGAAATCAACTCTAAATAATTCTGAGAATTGTATTTGTAATTTAATTTCTTGTAATGTAGTTACAGAGATTTTGACAAATCCAACAACTCAAGAAATTGATTTTCCAACAAATTATTTGGTTGAAAATAGAACTAATAAAACGTTGTTTGTTTCAGGAGGATTTTATACCTATAATTTTTCGCAAAAAAAACAAAATGGAGTGGACCTTACTGATAATAGTAAAGGAGGGTCAATTGTCATTTGTGGCACAGATACAGCAAATGTATCTCCGGATTCATTGCCTGATAGGATAATTTTTTATGGCAATAAATATGGAAATCTTCCGGTTGTAGGATCACTTGCAGACATAAATAATGCAGGAGGTGGAAAATTATATATAACTGGTCAGGCAGTTCAGCTCAAGCTAGCACAGCTTCCAAGTTTTAAATCGTTAACATTTGATTGGTCAGGTGATACTTTAAAGATACATGTTCCGGATTATTACAATAATACTAGTGTAGAATTCAATTTTGCACAAAAAAAAATGAAAATGACTGGATGGACGATTGAGCAATAATAAATTTTTGTAATATGCTTTTGATAGATGCCATATATATTCACGAAGGTGGTGCCAAAGTTTTATTGGATTATTTAATGGCAAAATTGGAACAAACCAATATGAAAGTTTTTTATTTATTGGATGACAGAATAATGCAAAAACAGGAAATCAAGGTGAAAAGTACCAATGATATTCTGTTTTTGCAGTCATCTTTTATGAAAAGAGTAAGATTTTATCGAAAGTACTCATCAAGATTTGATTCTATATTTTGTATTGCAAATGTTCCGCCACCGATTCCTGTAAACAGTTACGTAGCGACTTATTTTCATCAGTCTTTAATGTTAGATAGTAGTGCTTTGTCTGATTTGAAAGATAAATTAATTTTTAGCATCAAAAGAAATATTGTTGGTTTTTTAACAAAAAACACAACGGAATGGATTGTGCAGACAAACACAATAAAATTACAACTGAGCGAAAAATTTTCTCTTACAAAGTGTAGAATTAAAGTTATTCCTTTTTATCCTCCGCTTTTATCTTCCAAAAGCCAAAGCATAGAAAAAGAAAGCAACAGGTTTTTATATGTGTCAAATGCCTATGCTCACAAAAATCACAAGAATTTAATTGAAGCTTTTTGTAGGTTCTATGCATTGAGACAGAAAGGTAAACTTGTTCTCACAGTGTCTTCTAAATATAAAAGTATATACCATCTCATCAAAATGAAGCAGGATTTAGGATTCCCGATTATTAACTTACAATTTGTAGATAGATCAAAGCTTGGAGAAGAATATGAGAAAGCAGAACATGTAGTATTTCCTTCGTTTACTGAAAGTTTTGGACTAGGATTATTGGAGGGTATTGAATCTGGCTGTAAAATCATTGCATCAGACCTGCCTTTTGTATATGCAGTATGTACTCCCAGTCTTATTTTTAATCCGCAAGATGTAAAAAGCATCCAGCAGGCATTTGAAGACGCTGTTGATAAAGATGTAATAGAAAGTGAGATAAAGATATATGATCAAATAAATGCACTGATTTCATTATTTAAAACCTATTGTTGAAAATTTTAGTATTTTTAGTCAAATTCTGAAATTATGAACAAATTTTTCGCTTTTCTTTTTCTTTTGTTTTATTCCCTTTTTGTAGCACAAGTGCTCACTAAGAAAGATAAAAATACAAGTGAAGTTATTAACTACAATAAAGTTAGCATCTTTGAAGATGGTACTCCGATGACAAAAGCAAAAGCAGATGGCATTATTTATTTAGAAGAAAACGGAGAGTTTTATAAAAGAGCTTACACCGGCTCGGTTTCGATCAAATGGTTTGGAGCAAAAGGAGATGGGGTAACCGATGATTCGAATGCTATTCAGAAAGCTGTAAATACACTTAATGGGTTCAAATTTTCAAGTATCTTTTTTGACGCAGGAGTTTATCTTATTTCTAAGCCGGTAATAATTTCAGGAACCGTTAGCATGATTGGAGAAGGATCCAAAAAACAGATAAAACCCGGAGGAAAAGAAGTTTCGACATCTACTATTATTAGGTGGAAAGGACTAGCTAATTCAAGAATGTTTACTGTAGATAATATAAGCGGAACCAATATTCAGGATATTTGTTTTGATACGTATACGACAAATCAGGAGGAGATTCAAATCAAAAATGTAACTGGAATTACTTATACAACACAATCTGGTACTCGATACAATGAAATTCGCGGATGCCAGTTTTCACTGCTTTCAGTAGGGGTGCATTATTACGATGAAGCAAAAAACAAGGAGTCAGATTTTAATATGGATTGTAATTATATAGATAAAACAGAATTCAAATCATGTGAAATAGGAATAAAAGTTGAGCAATCAAATGTGTATAATTTATTAATTTCTCGATGCGGTTTTTATGGTTCATATGCTTACACAAAAAACCATCTTCTTATTTTAAAGGGACATGCTAATATTTCTGATTCTTATCTTGGAGTCTTGAAAAATGAAAAAAGTATTGGTGGAAAAAATGGGGTGGCGGTTGAAGTAAATAATGGATATTCAAATTTGTATAACATCTACGCCGAAACTCATAATGGTCCCTTCTTTGTCTGGAATTCTATTTTGAATGGAACCGAAAATTGTACCTCAAACCTTGTTTCCTGTAATGTTGTAGCCCATTCCAAAACGATGCCATATAATTACATGATTGAAAATAAGACATCTAAAACTTTAAATGTTTCTGGGGGCGAATATTCATACTGGTTTTCACAAAAGAAAGGATCAACTGGTTCAATAGTTATCTCAGGCACTGACAACGTTAATATTTCTCCAGATTCAGAACCAGATCGCATATTCTTTTACGGTAATAAATATGGAAATATTCCTGTTGCCGGATCTATAGCTAACATAGGAAAAGATAAAAATGGGAAACCTGTGAATGGCGGAAAGCTTTATATTGTAGGTGAAACAGCAGAATTAGATCTAACACAAATTAAAGATAATATTTTTAAAAAAATGATGATGAAATGGGTTGGCAACTCACTATTTCTGTCCGTACCGGGTCATTATGAAGGTATTGAATTTAATTTCGAAAAGAAAATATTAAAAATGCCTGGCTGGAAAATAGAACAGTGATCTTTTTTATTTTAATTATCTTTGTCACTAAAATCAGAATGTATGAAAATATCAGT
Organism: Chryseobacterium sp. C-71; assembly: GCF_020911865.1. Lineage (NCBI taxonomy): Bacteria > Pseudomonadati > Bacteroidota > Flavobacteriia > Flavobacteriales > Weeksellaceae > Chryseobacterium > Chryseobacterium sp. C-71. The sequence goes on along the minus strand of NZ_CP087131.1, from coordinate 1,401,919 downwards.
TATCACTGTTTGCTACAACAGTGCGGCTACAATAGAAGACACTATAAAGTCAGTGATGGAGCAAACTTATGATGACATAGAATATATAATTGTAGACGGTAACTCAAAAGATGCAACTCTTCATATTATAAATCAATATGAAAATAGCATTACAAAGTGGATATCAGAACCTGATAATGGTTTGTATGATGCAATGAATAAAGGAATTAAGTTAGCGACAGGAGATATAATAGGCATTCTTAATTCTGATGATTTATTCTGTGATTGTGATGCCATATCAAAAGTTATGACAATTTTTAATAATGATAAAAAATTAGATTCTGTATATGCTGATATATACTATGTAGACCAAAATAATACAAATAACATTGTTAGAAAGTGGAAGTCAGGTTTGCGAAAAAAATTCTCAACCGGCTGGCATCCAGCACATCCTACTTTTTATGTTAAAAAGAATATATATGATGAATACGGGTATTTTGATCTTTCCTTTAAACTTGCTTCAGATTTTGAGATTATGCTTCGTTTTTTAGATCGTTACAATATCTCTACTTATTATTTAGCAGAACCACTTATCAAAATGAGGTTGGGCGGAGAAACCAATAAAAGTTTCAAAAATATCATTAATCAAAATTTAGAATGTATTAAAGCATTTAAGAATAACGAGGTTAAGGTTAGTACTTTCTTATATCCTTTCAAAAGATTATTACCTAAATTCAAGCAATATCTATAATTTTTAAAAATGAAAGTATTATTTACTGGAGCTAATGGTTTTTTAGGTAGAAATGTAATTCCTCTACTTAGAAAAAAAATGTTTGATGTAAAGACATTTGGTACTCATAATGCTGATTATATTTATGATATCGCTAAAGAAATTCCTTTGTTTCAGGAAAATTTTGATATTGTTTTTCATGCTGCAGGTAAGGCACATTCAGTTCCTCAAAATAAGGAAGATGAAAAAAAATTCTTCGACATTAATTTGGAAGGAACAAAAAATCTGTGCAAATCTTTAGAAATACAAACGCCTGATATTTTTATTTTCATTAGTACCGTAGCTGTCTATGGTAAAAATTTTGGAGAAAATATTAATGAAGATTTTCCTTTGGATGGAAATACTCCTTATGCAAAAAGCAAAATTTTAGCTGAGAAATTTCTTTTAGAATGGTGTGAAAAGAATGATGTGAAATTATTTATTCTAAGACCATCTTTAATTGCTGGTCCTAAACCTCCAGGAAATTTAGGAGATATGATTAATGCTATTAAAAGTGGGAAGTATTTTAATATTGCAGGAGGTAAAGCTCGAAAAAGTATATTTTGGGTTGAAGATTTTGCTGAAATTACATATAAAGTTATCAACAATAATGGAGGAGTTTATAATGTATGTGATAATAATAATCCTAGTTTTAAAGAGATTTCAGACAAGATTTCTGAGATTTTAAATAGAAAATCATCAGTAAGTATACCATATTTTATTGCAAAAACTATCGCATTAGTTGGTGATCTGTTAGGAAATAAGGCTCCTATTAATTCATTAAGATTAAAAAAAATTACGGATTCACTTACTTTTTCTAATAAAAAAATCAAAAAAGAATTAGGATTGAATCCTTCAAACGTAATGGAAAAATTTAGAATATAGATGATGGTGTTCATAATTATAACATTTTTGCTTTTTATATCCATATTAGTCTATTTCAAAATAGCCGACAAATATAATATTATAGACAAGCCCAACCACCGAAGTGCACACACACAAATCACTCTACGTGGTGGCGGAATTATTTTTCCCATCTCATTTATTCTTTTTTGTTTATTTAACTTAAATCAAACGATAGATCACTATTGGCCATTTGGTTTAGGGTTGTTGGCAATCTGTACAGTAAGTTTCATTGACGATATCAAACCCTTGTCAAACCGAATTAGGTTATCGGTTCACTTAATTTCTGTGATTTTACTCCTGTATTTTACCGGAGCTTTTAGCGTAATGCCATATTGGGTTTGGCCAATACTTTTCGTTGTTATCATCGGAACATTGAATGCCTATAATTTTATGGATGGTATTAATGGTATGAGCGGAATATACACTTTAATTACCTTGTCAACTTTATTTTATATTAATGAAGAAGTAGTAACTTTTACAGATAATGATTTTATTATTTATCCTATTTTAGCTTCTTTGGTTTTCTTGTTTTTTAATTTTAGGAAAAAGGCAAAATGTTTTGCAGGAGACATCGGAAGTATGGGAATGGGCTTTTGGGTAATTGGCCTTATCACTTTGCTGATTATGAAAACTCAGGATTATAAATATATTTTGTTGTTATCAATTTACGGAATGGAAGTGGTTCTTACCATCATTGAGAGACTACTATTGAAAGAAAATATTTTTGAGGCTCACAGAAGGCATCTTTATCAGCTTTTTGCCAACGAAAAAAAAGTGTCTCATTTGATTATTAGTTTGGTTTATGCCGCGTTTCAAGTGTTAATCAATATATTTTTAATAAATTCGCAACTTCCTATTTGGGCTCTTATTCTTGTCATTTTTATTCCGATTGGTGGAATCTATTTGGCTTTAAAATGGAGTTTAAAAAAACAATATAATCTGTAACACTGCAAATACATCTATGAAAATAAAAGAAACACCGCTTAAAGATTGCTATATCATCGAACCGACAATCTTTGAAGATGAAAGAGGTTATTTTTTTGAAAAATACAACGAAAAAAAATTCGAAGAATTGACTGGGATGAATGGTCATTTTGTACAAGATAACATTTCAAAGTCTTCTTATGGAGTTTTGCGTGGACTGCATTTGCAAAAAGGTGAACATGCTCAGGCAAAATTAGTATCTTGTTTAGAAGGTAAAGTGTTTGATGTCGCTGTAGATTTACGTAGAGATTCTCCAACTTTTGGACAATGGTTCGGGGTTGAATTAACTCCTGAAAACAAATTACAACTATATGTACCAAGAGGTTTCGGACATGGTTTTTCTGTTTTAAGTGAAACAGCAATTTTTGCTTATAAATGTGATAACTTTTATAATAAAGAATCTGAAGGAAGTGTAATCTGGAATGATAAATACTTAAATATCGATTGGAAACTTCCCGAAGATGTCATCCAATTGTCAGAAAAAGATAGCCAACTTCCCACTTTTGCAGAAGGTAACTTTTAAAAATTAAATTCATAACCACTTAAAAATTAAGTGGTTTTTATATGTTTAAGATACAGAGTTATATTTTGTATCTTTGCACACTCAAAATAGAAAGATGCGTACAAAATCTGTAGGAAAGAAAAAAATAAATATTGTAACCCTTGGTTGTTCCAAGAACGTTTACGATTCGGAAGTTTTGATGAGCCAGCTTAAAGCTAATGGAAAAGAGGTGGTGCATGAAGATAAAGGCGATATTGTGGTAATCAATACCTGCGGATTTATTGATAACGCAAAAGAAGAATCTATCAACACCATTCTTGAGTATGTTGAGGCGAAAAATAGAGGTGAGGTTGAGAAAGTTTTTGTTACAGGTTGTCTTTCTGAGAGATACAAGCCAGATTTAATAAAAGAAATTCCTGATGTTGATCAGTATTTCGGAACAAGAGATTTGCCGATTTTATTGAAGCATTTAGGGGCAGATTACAAACATGAGTTGGTAGGAGAGCGATTGACGACCACACCAAAACACTACGCATACCTTAAAATTTCCGAAGGCTGCGACAGACCTTGTTCGTTCTGTGCAATTCCTTTGATGAGAGGCGGACACGTTTCTACACCAATCGAAAAATTGGTGAAAGAATCTCAGAAATTAGCTAAAGTTGGAGTGAAAGAATTGATCTTAATTGCTCAGGATTTGACCTATTACGGTTTAGATATATATAAGAAGAGAGCTTTGGGCGAACTTCTGAAAGAATTGGTAAAAGTAGAAGGAATCGAATGGATTCGTCTACATTATGCTTTCCCGAGCGGTTTCCCGGAGGATGTTTTAGATATTATAAGAGAAGAGCCAAAAGTTTGTAATTATATAGATATCCCGCTTCAGCACATCAATTCAGATTTATTGAAATCGATGAAACGTGGAACGACACACGAAAAAACAAACGCTTTATTAGATAAATTCAGAGAGAAAGTTCCGGATATGGCAATCAGAACGACTTTAATCGTAGGTTATCCGGGTGAAACTGAAGAAAGATTTCAGGAATTGAAGGAATGGGTGAGAACGCAGAAATTCGATCGATTGGGATGCTTTACTTATTCTCATGAAGAAAATACAGGAGCTTACGTTTTAGAAGACGATATTCCTCAGCAAGTGAAAGAAGCAAGAGTAGAAGAGATTATGGAATTGCAGTCACAGATTTCTTGGGAGAAAAATCAGACTAAGATTGGTGAAGTTTACAAATGCGTTTTCGACAGAAAAGAAGGAAATTACTTTGTGGGAAGAACGGAATACGATTCGCCAGACGTAGACAATACGGTTTTGGTTCCTGCAGAAAATACATATATCTCAATTGGTGATTTTGCCAATGTAAAGATTACTTCCGCAGAAGAATTTGATTTATATGGTGAACTTGTGTAAAGTACAATAAGATAAAAAATGAAAACCAATGATTAAGTCATTGGTTTTTTGTTTTAAATATTTTTCGAATACTCTTTTTTTATTTTGGCAGCTTTTCCGCCCTCCGTTCCCGCTTTTTTGCAAATTTCCGAAGCTTTATCCTTGCTGTAATTTGCAAAAAGAGCTTCACTCAGGTCGGGCTGTTGCAATTCGATGTATAAAGCGTGAAAAATCATTAATTAAAGCGTTGATGTAGATATTCCCCAAATTCTTTTCCTGCAGAAAATATTGAGATTAGGAGTACAGCCAAAATTAAAACGAGTAATATCTTGTTATTTTTCAATTTTTCCATGATGCTTTTCATCAATAAGTAGTTGGTTTTTTTGATTAGTTACAACCAGATTTTAGTAAAATCACAATTTTTTAATTAATTGATTTTTAAACTGTTGTAAACTAAATCCGTCTCCAGATGATTTTAAAGCAGTTAAATCCGTTAACTTTTTGTCTGTAATTTTAACGTTTTTTAACATACCTACTTAAATGCCCTGATAATAGGCAGTTAGAATTTTATTTAAGATATTTTTAACTTTTATTTAAGGCTTGTTAACATTTAAAATAGGTGAGTAAGAAGTTTCACTATACTTTTGCCCTGTCAAACAATAAAATAATTCAAAATGATGAAAAGATTCATTCTCGTAATCATAATGATGATTTCAACACTAGGTATCTATTCTTTCAAGAATGATGCCGAAGATGCGAAGAAAACAAGTTATGCGTCGTACTACCACGACAAGTTTAATGGTAGAAAAACAGCTAGCGGAGAAATTTTTAATAATTCAAAACTAACCGCAGCACACAGAACGCTTCCTTTTGGAACCGAGATCAAGGTAACCAATCTTAACAATGGAGAAGAGGTAATTGTAACGATTAATGATAGAGGGCCTTTTCATTCATCAAGAGCATTAGATATGTCTAAAGCTGCGTTCGATGAAATTGGGGGAATACAAAAAGGTATCATCCCAGTAGAGTACGAAATTGTCGATTAAATTTAATACGATTCTTAAAAATTAAATAAAGCCAGCTGATTCAGCTGGCTTTAATGTTTTTAGACGTTTACTTCAATTAATGCTGGGCAATGATCAGAATGCACGGCTTCCTTTAAAATAACGGCTCGTGAAAGCTTATCTTTCAGAGAATACGACGCAAAGTTATAATCTAGTCTCCATCCCTTATTATTGGCTCTTGAATTTTGTCTGTAGCTCCACCAAGTGTAATTATCAGGTTCCTGATTAAAAAACCTGAAACTGTCTATCAATTCGCATTCGTTAATGAAATTCGTCATCCATTCTCTTTCCATAGGTAAAAAACCTGAAGTGTTTTTCAAGCCTACCGGATTATGAATGTCAATCGCTTCATGGCAGATATTAAAATCTCCGGAAATAATCAGATTTGGAATGTCTTTCTTTAAGTTTTTAATGTATTCTAAAAAATCATGGCAGAACTGCATTTTAAATTCCAGCCTTTCAATATTAGAAGCTGACGGAACATAAACTGAAATCACAGAATAGCCGTCAAAATCTGCACGGATGATTCTTCCTTCATTATCATAGCTTTCAATTCCGCAACCGTATTCTACGTGATGAGGTTTTGTTTTAGAAGCAATTCCGACTCCGCTGTAGCCTTTTCGCACTGCTGAATGCCAATAACTATGATAGCCGATTTTCTCAAGACTTTCGATGTCTATTTGATCATTGCCGGCTTTGCTCTCCTGAATGCAGATAATGTCCGGATCCGCAGTTTTCAGCCAGCCCAGAAAATCTTTTGTAAAAGCGGCTCTGATTCCGTTGACGTTGTAGGTGATTAATCTCATAATTAAAAATAGAATATAAAGAGATGAAATTTTATTACCACAAAAATAACAAAAGAAATGCTTGAAAAAAGAACTTCAAAAGCTTACAAAAATGTAAGGTCTTTATTTTACAAATTACAAACTTTCATTGCTGAAAAATATTTTGATTCTTCTGCTGTTAAAAAAAAATAGGTACTTTATTTAAAAACGAAAAAAGCTCGGGCGGAAAAAATCGAAGATTTTTTCCGCCCGAGCCCAAAATTATAACTATGAAAAAAAACTATTTTGGCTCCAAAATACTGATTGGAATAATACATTCTTCTAAAGAAATTCCTCCGTGCTGATAGGTTTCTTTATAATAATTTACAAAATGATTGTAATTTTTTGGATACGCTAAAAATGTGTTGTTCTTAGCGAAAATATATTTCGAACTTAAATTTCCTTTAGGTAAAAATATTTTTTCAGGATTGGTCACTGCCCAAACATCTTTCTCGTCATACGTCAAGCTTTTCCCTGTTTTATAACGAATGTTGGTTGAGGTTTCTCTGTCTCCAACCACACGACTTGGTTTTTTAACGTAAACAGTTCCGTGATCGGTTGTGATAACTAATTTATAACCACTTTCTGCAGCCAATTTGATGATCTTGATTAAAGATGAATTCTCAAACCAGTTAGAAGTCAACGAACGGAAAGTTTTATCATCTCTGATCAATTGGTCAACAATATGATTGTCGGTTTTAGCATGAGATAAAATATCAATAAAGTTATAAACGATCACCAAAAGGTCATTATTCTTATGCTGATTAAAATCTTCGTAAATCTTTTTCTCAAAATCGGCATTCAGAACCTTTAGATATTTCATCGATTTAGAATTCAAACCAATTCTCTTCATTTGATCTTCTAAAAAATCACGCTCGTATTCGTTTTTGTTTCCGTCTTCATTGTCATTAAACCATTTATCCGGAAAACGTTTTTCAATTTCTGAAGGAAGCATTCCTGCGAAAAATGAATTTCTTGCATATTGAGTTGCTGTAGGAAGAATACTGTAATAATAATCTTCAGATACTTTATTGTAAAATTTAGTAAATAAAGGTTCAATGACTTTCCACTGATCGTATCTTAAATTATCAACCATCAGCAAAAGAACTTTGTCTTTCTCAACTTCAGGTTTTACTTTATCTCTGAACAACGTGTGACTCATCAATGGCTTATCACCGCCATTCAACCAATCTTCGTAATTATTTTCAATAAATTTAGCGAACTGGATATTAGCTTCTTCTTTTTGAGATTGCAGCAAATCTGCAAATTCGTTATCGGCAACTTTATCAAATTTCAATTCCCAGTTGACGATTTTTTTATAATATTCTGCCCAATCCTGATATGTTCTCAAATAAGAAAGTTCCATAGAAAGGTTTCTGAATTCCTGCTGATACTGAATAATAGTTTTCTGCTCTACAAGATTATCTTCCTGAAGATTCTTTTTTAGAGATAATAATATTTGATTAGGATTTACCGGCTTCAAAATATAATCTGCAATTTGAGATCCGATTGCTTCTTCCATGATGTGCTCTTCCTCACTTTTCGTAACCATCACAATTTTCAGAGAACTGTCTTTCTCTTTAATCATTGGTATTGCTTCAAGACCAGAAATTCCGGGCATGTTTTCATCAATAAGCGTCAATGCAAATTTTTCTGAATCTATCAATTCTAAAGCCTCGTTCACATTATTTACTGGAGTTACGTGGTAACCCTTCTTTTCTAAAAATACGATATGAGGTTTGAGTAAATCTATTTCATCATCGATCCATAATATTTTTTCTGACATAAAAGTTTAATTTTTTCTATGGTTATTGTATCAAAACTGCGACCAAAAGCCTTTAACAAAAGCCAAATTGATACGCCTAAAAGTTAAATCTTAGTTAAAGATATTTTTGATTTTAAATATAAAATATGTGGTATGAAGATAATCTAAAATCTCCGGTTTTAAAAGCATTATTAATAAAAATTCATCCGATTAAATTTCTCAATTTTCTCTGAATTAAGTTTAATACCTTAATTTTGCATTCATCACAGTTATTTCAATGCAGAACAAGCTTAAAATTATCAACGATCCTGTACATGGTTTTATTAAAATTCCTCACGAAATTTTATTCGATATCATAGAGCATCCTTATTTTCAGAGGTTAAGAAGAATTTCGCAGACCGGACTTTTAAACCTAATTTTTCCAGGAGCCACGCATACCAGATTTCATCATGCTTTAGGAGCCATGCATTTAATGTTTACTGCTTTGGAAACTTTAAAGCAAAAAGGAATTCAGATTTCCGAAGATGAGGAAAAAGGAGCGATGCTGGCAATTTTAATGCACGACATTGGTCACGGTCCGTTTTCTCATGCATTGGAAAATATGTTGATGGATGACTGGCATCACGAAAATCTTTCTTTATTATTAATGAATCGATTAAATGATGAATTTAACGGACAGCTTTCAACTGCAATAGAGATGTTTCAGGGAAAATATCAAAGAAAGTTTTTTAATCAGCTGATCAGCTCTCAATTGGATGTCGATCGTTTAGATTATTTGAAAAGAGACAGCTTTTTTACAGGAGTTTCTGAAGGTAATGTGAATACCCAAAGAATTATTTCAATGATGAATGTCTGCGAAGACGAGTTGGTGATTGATGCGAAAGGTGTTTATTCGATTGAAAATTTCCTTACTGCAAGAATGTTCATGTACTGGCAAGTGTATTATCATAAAACATCGGCTTTGGCAGAATTTATTTTGGTTAAAATTTTAGAAAGAGCAAAATATCTGGCTTCACAAGGAGTAGATTTGCCCGCGACTGAAAATTTAAAGTACTTTCTGAATCGTGAAAAAAGTGAAGAAACGGATGAGGATGTGCAAAGATTTACCCAAATGGATGATAATGATATTATTCATGCGATGAAACTTTGGCAGACTTCTGATGATTTTATTCTTTCCTATTGGTGTCAATGCGTAATTCAGAGAAACCTTCCGAAAACGATTATTTCTTCGCAGCCTTTCGATCCGGAATTTGTAGAGGAGAAAATAAAAAGCACCAATGTGTTTTTGGGAATAGACAATGCTCACGAACTTGTACATGAGATTGAAAGAACGCTGTTGCCCTACAATACAGAAAAACAGCCTATATATTTATTACAGAAAAGTGGAAAAATATTAAGACTTGACGAGTCTGAAGACCAGCTTTTATCTGGTTTGATTACCAATAAAACTACACGCTACATTCTTACTTTTCCAAGACATTAATGAATTTAAATTCTTAAAGAATATTAAAATCTGTATTCCTCAAACTAAAAAATGTTGGTGAATAATAGAATTTGTTATCTTTGCAGAATATGGAATTCACAGCTTCGCAAATTGCGAGTTTTATTGACGGAAAAATTATAGGTGACGAAAATGCACTTATAACAGGAGTTTCGCCTATTGAAAGTGGGGAAGCAGGGCATCTTTCTTTTATTGCCCAAGAACGTTTTTCGCATTATTTAGATACTTCAAATTGTTCCGTTCTTATCGTTTCGGAAAATATTTTAACTAAAGACAGTTACGACCAGACGATCATTGCTGTGAAAGATGCTTATCTTTCTTTTCAGGTTCTGATGAATTTATATCAGGAAATGCAGGGAAGAAAAGAAGGTGTTGAAGACGGTGCTTCTATTCACGATACCGCAGTGGTAGGTGATAAAGCGTATGTCGGAGCATTTACTTATGTTTCTGAGAAAGCCAGAATCGGGGATGGATCACAGATTTATCCTCAGGTTTATATCGGGAAAGGTGTGAAAATCGGCAAGAACTGCAAAATTGACAGTGGTGCCAGAATCTATGATTACTGCATTATTGGTGACAATTGTGTCATTCATTCCAATACAGTAATTGGTGGTGATGGTTTTGGTTTTCAGCCTACTCCTGAAGGTTTCAAAAAAATTCCTCAATTAGGAAATGTGATCATTGAAGATGATGTTGAAATTGGTTCAAATTGCAGCATCGACAGAGCAACCATTGGTTCAACGGTAATAGGTAAAGGAACTAAAATCGATAACTTGATTCAGATTGCACACAATGTAAAAATTGGTCAGAACAATGTGATTGCTTCACAAACCGGTATCGCAGGATCTACAATCGTTGGTGACTGGAATCAGATTGGCGGTCAGGTTGGCATCGTAGGACATATTAAAATTGGAAATCAGGTGAAAATTCAGGCACAAAGTGGTGTGAATTCTCATGTGAATGATAAAGAAACGGTTTACGGTTCGCCGGCAATCAGTTATAACGACTATCTTAGAAGTTACGTTCATTTCAGGAATCTTCCTGAGCTCGTAAAACGAATAAATAATCTTGAGAATAACTCAAAAGATCAGACTAATGAGTGATATGCAAAAAACACTTCAGGAAGAGGTTACTCTATCCGGAATTGGCCTTCATACTGGTAAAGAAGTAAAATTGACCATCAAACCTGCTAAAGAAAATACAGGTTTCATCTTCGTAAGAACAGATTTGGAGGGTCACCCTCAGGTTGAAGCTGATGTAAACTATGTTGTAGCAACTGAAAGAGGGACAACTCTTGAAAAGTTAGGCGTAAAAATCAACACTTGCGAGCATCTTTTAGCGGCATTGGTAGGTTGTGATGTCGACAATGCTTATTTGGAGATGGATGCTTCAGAGCCACCAATTTTAGATGGTTCTTCTAAATTTTTCGTAGAGGCAATCGAAAGCGTAGGAATTGTAGAACAAAAAACTGCCAGAGAATATTTGGTAGTGAAAGAAGTTTTGAGCTACAGCGATCCTGCAACCGGTTCTGAGATTACAATTATCCCTTCAGATAATTACGAAATTACGACAATGGTAGATTTTGGGACTAAAGTTTTAGGAACTCAAAATGCTACTTTAAAAAATATTTCAGAGTTTAAAGAAGAAATTTCTTCTGCAAGAACATTCAGCTTTTTACATGAATTAGAAATGCTTCTTGATCACGGTTTGATCAAGGGTGGTGATATTTCAAATGCGATTGTATATGTTGATAAAGATCTTACTGCTGAAACAACAGAAAAATTAAAGAAAGCCTTTGGTAAAGATCACGTTGCGATCAGACCCAACGGAATTCTTGATAATTTAACTTTAAACTATCCAAACGAGGCTGCAAGACATAAATTGCTTGATGTAATCGGTGATTTAGCTTTATGCGGAGTTAAAATTAAAGGTAAAATTATTGCCAACAAACCGGGACATTTTGTAAATACTCAGTTTGCCAAAAAACTGAACCGTCAGTGGAAATTGCAGAAAAAGAAAAACGTTCCTGATTTTGATTTAAATAAAGAACCGGTTTTCGATATCAACGGAATTATGAGGTTAATGCCTCACAGACCTCCTTTTTTATTGATAGACAAGATTCTTGAGTTATCAGACACTCATGTGGTAGGTTTGAAGAATGTAACGATGAACGAACCTTTCTTCGTGGGGCATTTCCCGAAAGAACCTGTAATGCCTGGAGTTTTACAAGTTGAAGCTATGGCTCAGACAGGTGGTATTTTGGTTTTGGCAAGTGTACCGGATCCTGAAAACTATTCTACTTATTTCATCAAAATGGATAAAGTAAAATTCAAGAGAAAAGTAGTTCCGGGTGATACTATGATTTTCAAAATTGAATTGATTGAACCAATCAGAAGAGGTATCGTGCACATGCAGGGTTACGGATATGTTGGTGACACGATAGCAGTAGAAGCTGAGCTTATGGCTCAGGTTGCAAAAAATAAAGTTGAGTAAATGATTCATCAATTAGCCGCCGTTGATAAACGTGCAAAAATCAGTAAAAATGTAATTGTAGAACCGTTTACTACCATTGCAGGCGATGTGGAAATAGGTGAAGGTACCTGGATTGGATCTAACGTGACAATCATGGATGGTGCAAGAATCGGGAAAAACTGCAGGATTTTTCCTGGAACTGTAATTTCCGCTATTCCTCAGGATCTGAAATTTGATGGTGAAGATACGCAGACCATCATCGGTGATGATACAACGATCAGAGAATGTGTTACCGTAAACAGAGGGACAAAAGCTTTAGGTTATACTAAAATTGGCAGTAACTGTCTGATTATGGCTACCTCTCATATTGCACATGACTGTGTGATAGGTGATCATGTAATCATTGTTAACGGATGTGGTATTGCAGGTCACGTAGAAATAGGTGACTTTACGGTAATGGGTGGCTTAAGTGCTGTTCACCAGTTTGGAAAAATTGGGAAGCACGTGATGATTTCCGGAGGAACTTTAGTAAGAAAAGATATTCCGCCTTATGTAAAAGTAGCGCGTGAGCCGATGTCTTATGCAGGAATCAATTCTGTAGGTTTGCGTAGAAGAGGATTTACCAATGATAAAATTTTTGAAATTCAAAAAATTTACAGAGCCATCTTTCAGATGAAAATGAACGTTTCTCAGGCAGTTTCACACATCGAGAAGGAAATGCTTCCAACAGCTGAAAGAGACGAAATTCTACAGTTCATCCAAAACTCTCCAAGAGGTATCGTAAAAGGATACGGAACAGGGAAAGAATAATTTAAATTTACAATAATGAAAACTCTAATCTTGATTTTTTCAGCATTTTCAGCATTTGCTTTTGGGCAGCAGAAAAGAAATTTAGAATTAATCACTAATGATTCTCTGGCGGTTAAAAATGTGAATTCAATTTTAGACTATTCCAAAAAGACATATTTCAGGTTTGGTACTGATTTAAGTTTAAAATCAGAAGTCCAGTACAATATCAATCAGTTATTAATTAACAATAATAACTTTGACAATGTAAATGGAGGTCGTTATGGTGATAACTCCCATCCGTGGTCGTTATTAGAACCTAGATTAAATATCATCAATACTCAGGTTAGAACATTAACGTCTATTCCCGTTTACAAATCAAAATAAAAAAACATACTATAAATAAATGGCAACAAGTAACGATATCAAAAAAGGTCTTTGCATAGAATACAGCAATGATATTTTTAAAGTAATCGAATTTCTTCACGTAAAACCAGGTAAAGGCCCTGCTTTCGTAAGAACAAAATTAAAATCAGTAACCAACGGTAAAGTAATTGATAACACTTTTTCTGCAGGTCACAAGATTGATGAGGTAAAAGTAATTACAAGAAAATTCCAGTATCTTTATGATGATGAGAATGGTTTCCACTTCATGAATAACGAAGATTTCTCTCAATTATATTTAGACAAAGAAATGATTGAAAACTCAAATCTGATGAAAGCAGGTGAGGAGGTTACGATCATTTTGAAAGAAGCTGACGAAACTCCGCTTTCTGCAGAATTGCCACAGTCAGTTTATCTGGAAGTTGTAGAAGCTGATCCGGGTGTAAAAGGAAATACAGCAACTAACGCTCTGAAAAACGCTATCGTTGAAACAGGAGCAAGAGTAATGGTTCCTTTGTTCATCGAAGCGGGCGACAAAATCAAAGTGAGCACAGAAGACGGTTCTTACTTAGAAAGAGTAAAAGAGTAATCTCATACAATATCAGAAAGCTGAAAGCATTAAACTTTCAGCTTTTATTTTTTTTATGGCAGCTTTTTCCGCCCTCCGTTCCCGCTTTTTTGCCTCCGCTTTGCTGCGGCAAAAAGAGCTCCACTCAGGTCGGGCTGCAATGGACACAGAAAAACAAATTTTGCTAGAGTTTCAGATCTTGGCAAAGTTAATTTAACTAAAGCATCATTAGAAACCTTGTCAAGGTTTTAAATCTTCACAAGGTTGATTTAAAACAAACATCATTAAAAAATATGACGTTTCATCAGCCACAAAAACTAAAAACAATCGCAGATCTTATCGGAGCAAAATTTGTGGGTTCCGAAGATTTTCAGGTTTTTGGTACCAACGAAATTCACAGAGTAAAATCGGGTGAAATTGTATTCGTAAATCATCCAAAGTATTATGATAAAGCTTTAAACTCAGCTGCTACCATCATCTTAATCGATAAAGAAGTAGACTGCCCGGAAGGAAAGGCTCTTTTAATTTCAGATGATCCGTTCGGAGATTTCAATAAAATCAATACCCATTTCACCAAAATCTACAACTTCACAGAAACACTTCATGATGTAGAAATAGGAGAGGGTACAAAAATCCATCCATCCGCAGTCCTTGGAAACAACATCACCATCGGAAAAAACACCATTATCTTCCCGAATGTTGTGATAGGCGACCGCACGGTAATTGGAGATAATGTCATCATTCAATCCAACACTGTTTTGGGGGGCGACGCATTTTATTACAGAAAATTAGACGGAAATTTTGACCGTTTAATCTCCGTAGGAAATGTCATCATCGAAAACAACGTAGAAATCGGAAACGGCTGTACCATTGACAGGGGAGTTACAGATTCTACCATTATTGGTGAGGGTTCGGTTTTAGATAATCAGATTCAGATTGGTCATGATACGGTAATTGGTAAAAAATGCTTAATTGCTTCTCAGGTCGGCATTGCAGGTTGTTGCATCATCGGTGACGAGGTCACTTTATGGGGACAGGTCGGCATTGCTTCCGGAAACAATATCGAAAGTGGTTCTGTATTATTAGGCAAAACCGGAGTCAACCGAGATCTCAAAAAAGGAACTTATATTGGTATGTTTGCAGAAGACTATAAAACTTATCTGAAAAAAGAGGTGAAGTTGAGAAATCTTGAGTGAGAATCTGAAATTTCTAAGTCCAGAAATATATTTTGAGAATAGAAACTAATACCGGAAGACTTTTGCTAAAGCAGATTGTTCTCCGGTTTAATCTTTTAAGATGGGTTCTTATACTCAGGTTTTTTCTTTCGATAGAATTAGTTCCAAATCTTTTGGTTTGATGAATTTCTTTTGGAATTAAGTAGTGATAATTTATTAGCCTATCCGTATAAATCATTTCAGGATTAGAATTGAGCAGCGTGTTTACTACTGTGCTTAACGTTTTGTTTGTTCTTTTCCCAATATAAAAACCAGCCACTATTTTACATTTTTTATCAATAGCATAAACCAGCCATTGCGGGTTGATTTTTTTCTGATGAAAAATCTCATTTCATCGAGCTCATAAGATTGATAAAATGAAATTTTAGGTTGACTTATATCATCTGCAATCTTAATAATTCTTCTGAGTAATGTTGTGGTGGAAATATTTAAAATTCTGGCTGTACTTCTGATTCCTAAACCTTCCTTCGCCAGTTGAATTATTTTTGAATTGATGTTCTTTTTATAGGCCTTATAACTGTAAAACTCTATAAATCTTTTATTACAATTCTTACAGATGTATTGTTGTTTTTTAGTCTTTGTAGTTCCGTTTTTAATAATATTTTTTGAATTACAGTTTTCGCAAATTCTAGTATCACTAACTCTGATACACGAGGAATGATCTTCAGTCATTTAGATCTATTTTTATCGCCAAAAATAAACAAGAGTAGGGAATGCCTACTCTTGTTTTGATTATTTTGTTTTTAATGAGTGTTGAAATTCAGTGATTTATATTTTTTTAATACTCATCACTAACTCTGATACATTACCCCATTCTCAGAAACATAGTAATTGTGATTGCCTTCAACTTCAAAGTTATAGACTTTATTTTCTCTTACATAAAATAAAAAAAGACTGTCCTAAAAGAGGACAATCTCATTTATATTTAATTAATTATCTAATTTATTAATATTATCAAAAATATTGTCTCTAAATTTTTCTACAGATTGTTTATTATCCTGCCAAGCCTTAGAATTTAATATATAATTGTCTGCTTCAGTAATTGATATTTTAAATTTGAAAACTAATAACATTGTTGATTGCATCATAGATAAATCATCTGTTTTCATATTTAATATTAAGTCTTCAATATTATTTATTGTGTAAACTTTATATTTTTCTAATAATTCTGTATTATTCATACTTTTATAATTTAATTAATTGGTCAAAAATATGTCCAGGATTTGCAGATGAACTATTAGGTGCACGTTGAAATTGAAGCCTTAAATGACTAAAACCATTCTCTCTTGCATAATTTTGTAGAACTTTAAAGCTTTGAATCATTTGTCTCTGTCCAAATGTATTAGCTATTTCATTTCCTAAAGCTCCTTTTGGATAAAAAGCCATTTCAGTTAATTCTAAAGTGCTGCTTTTCACATTGTGATTTGCCAAAAACTCAATTGATTCACCGCTTGCATACCTGAATTCTCCACCTATAATATTACTTTCTATTTTTGAAAATAATTGTGGAAGCCCACAATCATTATGCACCAAAATCCCTTTCTCAGAAACATAATAATTATGGTTGCCTTCAACCTCAAAGTTATAAACTTTTACTTTCTTATCCAAGAATTGAATAGATTCTACAGGAGAAGTTGTTCCGTCTAAAGTGGTTAAAAGTGTATCTTTTGTCAGGTTTTTGGCTTCTACCCAGTTTCCGTTCACAAAGAATGGGTGTTCCGGTGTACAGGTAATTTCAGTGCTATTAACAGAGATTTTCACTAATGAAGAAGAAGTATTACGGGATAGTTCAACTACTTTTTTTAGTTCTTTTTTGCCTGTTTCTTCGTTGTAGCTCCATACAAGATCACCTTCTTTGATGTCTTCAATCTTTTTATTACCATTTTCTGTGGCTACCAAAGTTCCTTCTGTGAAGCAGATTTTTATAATTCCGTTGGTCAATCTTCCAATAGGACCACACAAATATCTACCAATACCACTTGCTCTCCATCCGGCAGCAACAAGTTCTCCACCGGCAAAAGACATAGGTAATTCTAAAAACATAAAGGCCTGTGCTTCGCCTAAAGATTTTCCTATTTTTGTGTTTTCTAAGGCGTAATGTAGAGTGCTGCTGTTTGTCCTAAAATTCCAGGCATTTAAAGCACCTAAAATTCCGCTTCCCATGACCGCACTGTTAAATCCAAAGTTAGATGAATTATTCCATGTGTTTCTGTTTCCTTTCCCCTGCATGATTATTTCTTCAAGCACAACATCTACAGCGCCGCCACCGCCGCCTCCCATGGATCCTAAACCTACACTCTCCATAAGCATCCCTGTAGTGTCTGAACCCCAATTTATATTGTTACCGTCATAATCCATGGAGTTTCCTCCGCTACTAGTAAAGCCGATTCCTGTATTATACCAAGTTGTTCCTGATGAAGAATTCCAAATATTGTCAATAAATGATTGCGAGAGCATTCCGGTAGGATCGTTGAACATCACCGGATTGTTGTTGGCATAATGATAAGGCGATACATGTGGTGTTACTTCCGCCAATGGATCAACAACTCCCCATCTTCCCAGATCAGGCATGTAAAATCTCGCTCCGTAGTCATACATTCCAGTCTCCATTTGAAGTTCCTTATCATTATATTCATAATTGTAATTCACACCAGACTCATCAGCTCTGTTTCCTCCATGCTTTAACCCAAATGCATAATAATCGTTTTTATCTACAATGACCGCTGCGCCGCCTTCTCTCACAAAGCTTAATCTTACATTTCCTAAATGATCGTTATAGTTGTAAATATAGCGATTATTTACAAAATCAAAATATCCTTCTGAAGTGGTAAAAAACTTTAAATTCTGCCCGGCAAGGCCAATATTTGCGGTATCTTCACTATATTGAAACCCATCTAAATAATCTGTTGTTTTTACTGCAAGAAGCTGACTTCCAAATTCTTTATAATAGTGTGTTTTTTTAGTTTAGTACCATCTGCACGATAAAGATATTCTGTATTTACATATTGTTTATTACCTTTTCTTTCCACATAATTTTTAAACTTAATATATTTTGGAAGATTAAGGTCATTATATTTAATCTCCAAAATTCCTTTATCAATATGGTCAGTCATATTCCCGTTAAAGTCATAATTGATCGTATTTCCTGATGTATCGGGATATCCGCTGTAATTATTCTTGTGGTCAACCACAGAGGTCAGCCTGTTACCGTCATTGTAAGCATATACCAGATCATCAATTTCCTGTAAAAGTCCACTGTCTTTTTCGTTTCGTTTCAGATTGACAATGTTTCCGTTGGCATCATAATTCATCGTTTCATTATAGAAACCAGCTTGCGGAAGAGTAGATTCAGGTTCCTGATAGAGTGCTGCTGTCAGCCTGTTGTAGGGGTCGTATTGGTAGCTGTATTTTTTCAGTACACCGTCTTCTGCATTCTTCCATATGGCTTCGGTGATGTTTCCGTTATAATTTGCCTGAGCTACAGAAGGATTAGAGGTGGCATCAAATTTAAGTTCATACCCGAAAAGCTTACCGCCCAGATTGGCAGGATCATTCACTTTGGTCATCCATCCTCTGATATTGTATGCATAATCTATGCTCTGCAGGTTATTTCCCACTTTTTTGTTGATGACCTGTCCCAGTTCGTTGTAGGTGTAGTCTGCCAAAAGTTCTTCTGCATTGCTGTTGACTTTATGATACTGCTGTTTGAGTCTGAAATTATTATCATAAACAAATCTTTCATTAATGACTACTTCGGCATCTGCGTTTGATCTTTTGTGAAAAGTATTGGCAGAAAGTACAGCTCCCGAGAAATCAAGCTCTTTCTCTGTTTTTAATAATATTTTTTGAATAACCGTTTTTGCAAATTCCTGTATCACTAACTCTGATACACGAGGAATGGTCTTCAGTCATTTGAATATATTTTTATCGCCAAAAATAAACAAGAGTAGGGAATGCCTACTCTTGTTATGATTGTTTAATTATTAATAGCTATTGAAAATCAGTGATTTAAATTTTGGAAAACTGTCATCACTAACTTTGATACATTACCGGATTGAAAGATTCTTCTACAAACTTTATATACTCATTAGTAGTAAGATATAACATATCGTAATAAAAATAGGCGTGACGTTTTAAACCTTCACTAATTTTGTCAATGTTATATAATCTTACATTACCATCATCTAAAAACTCTTTTTCTGTACCATTATCGAAAACTGTTTCGTTTTCACTTACATCAAACATTGTTTTTGAGCCAAAGAATGCCGCAAAATTGAGTGCAGGAGGATCAAAGTGTGGGTGTGCAAACCTTTCAAAAGTAACAACTTTGTTTATTTTTTTGGCGCCAAGCTTTTCAAAAATAATGAGTTTATATTCCGGTTCCTCCCACCATCCCTTTCTGAAATTGTTCTTACAGGATTGGTAATCTGTTTCTATCCCTAAAAAATATTTTCCCTTAAAAGGTTTATACTTTATAATGATTTTTCCAGAAACTATTTTTTCCGAAAATTCAGGGAACTTGACATCTAATAATTTTTGATAATATAATATCCAGCCTTTTACATTAAAGAACGGACTGTTTACCAAAACATGATAAAGTTTTTTTTCGGAAACTATTTTATCTTCAAAACTATTAAAACTGCAGATGTTTTGATATACCTTTTCTTCATCTTCACTTGCCCAAAATATTTCCTTAGAGAAATTTTCCTTTTCATACAGCAAAGGAGATAAAATTCTGGAATTATCATAAGTTCGTCCTAGATTATCTAGTGCTAAAACCTGATAACCTGACATTTTGTTTTTGTATTCTACTGTTTCATAATCAATAATAAACTCTAAATGAGACAACCTTTCTTTTAAAAACTCTATATGTTTATTCAAATCACCATATCTAATTCTAGGATCTAAGATATTTATGAATAGACTGCTTATCAAACTGCTATTTTGATTATTAAGTATATAATCTACAGTTTGATTGGCTAACTTTTTCTCATCAAGTTCTATATGTGAAAATTTATTCATATTTAATTATCATTAATTTGGGATTAACCTTACTAAAATGCTTAAAATAAGCATGGTAACAGCCGCTGTTGCGCCAAATTCATTTACTGTTTATTAAAGTAATTAAAACCAATGATAGTATAAGTAAAATGTTATTTTTATTCATTTAAAGATTCTCTATTAATGGGTAAATTGTAAGTATCTAATTTATTACAAGCCTCTACAATTACCTTCTTTAATTGCATGCTAGGTGGTAAAATTACTTTTTCAAGTTTTATACACCTATGTAATTGTAGTTTTTCAATGTGTGGATTTTCTGTTAAATTAAGTTCCATAATAGATCCGTTATAAATATAAAACTCCTTTAAGTTTGGGAAATTCTCTAAAATAGTATTTGATTTTTGATTTTCATACCATAAAATGAGCTTCTCTACAGTCTTAAATTTGTCCAATATCTTTCCTTTAAAAGTTTTCACCGATAAAAAGGTAATCTCTTTTAAGTTTTTAAAATTCTTTTCTGAGATATTGATTTTGGATTTTTGTCCAACAACTAAATGTTCTACATCCAAAACTACATCAGATAAATCTGCCGTAGTTTCATGAAAAGCAATCGTCTCAAATTTATATTTGGCAAATACTTCTTTTATACTTTGGAAATATGTATTATCAACATTATCAAATCCAAATCCTTTAATTTCATATTTATTAAGGTCTGTTATAGATGTTTTTATAAATTCTATAACTGGATCCATACCGATATCCATTCTTTTCTGAATCTCAGCAAAATTGCTTGTTATTAATATCCCTTTATCTTTTGGAATATAGTAAATATTTGTATCTATCATATTTTTAATATCCATCTTGTTTCATGTATAAATACCCCCATGATTGTATTACATTATAGTTTATAGGATTCATATATCCTTCAGGATATTGGGGTAAAACTTTATCTCTCTGCATTCTCTTGTACTCATCTTTATGTGATTCTCTTTCTGATATTGAAGGTGTCCATTCAAAAGATGTTGCTAATCTTTGATGTTGACCTATCCTATATACAGCAGAATCAAACATTCTATTAATAGGACCTTTTCCGTGATATTTATAACCTCCTTCAAAAGTTATTGTATAAGAACCGGGCTGCCCCATTCTTTCTCTTATAGGGAAAGATTTAGCTTCTGATTTTACATCACTTAGAGAAAATGTTCTGCTACCGAAAGTACGATAAAAATATCTAGTACCTGCATACTCTGGAATGTGTGCAGAACTAAAGGTTTTGTCAAGTACATACCACAGAGAAAGAACACCAGCTCCTGATGAGATTGTAAACCCTCTTGCTAAAGTTAAAGCATCGGGACAGCAATTTTGTACTAAATTCTCTCCAGAATTATTCGATTGAGCAAATCCAAGCTGCGAGAAATTAATTCCACCACCAATATTCGACTGCATCCAAGAACTCAATCAGCTTCCTCCACCACCGCCACCTGCGGAACCACCAGCATCAATGTAACTAAAGTTAAATGACGGAATTCCGTTATTTGAACTGTTACTATATCCCGAAGACATACCTTGGAGCAAACTAAGCATACCCGCAGCATCGTCTCCATTATATACCATGTGACTTCCATCTCCATTTACGTCTATTACATTTCTTCCGTCAGGATCAATAAACCTCATTGGATTATTTACAGCATAATTGTAAGGTGAGTGTCTTGTGTATATCTCCGCTAGCGGATCTACCACACCCCATCTACCCAAGTCGGGCATATAGAATCTTGCTCCGTAATCATACATTCCAGTCTCTTGGCGTTCTTTACTATTTAATATTTCTTTTAAAAAATAACAAGAGTAATTTATTACTCTTGTTATTGGGTTATTATAGTCATAGTCTTTGATACATTACCATTTTTAATACTTACCAAATTTTAATGGATAAAGCAATTATGAATAAATTGATTATTATCAGAAGAAGTATAATAATTTGATTGATTTTATTATTTTTATTTAGGAAAGCATTAGCAAACATAGACATAATAAGAAAAAAATATATTAAAGACTTAATTTCTGGTATCTTATAATTAAAAAAAATATAAATATTGTCGAAAACATTCTTGTTTGATAAGCTATAAAAAATTCTTAAAGCAAAAATAAGTAATGCAGTAATTGTATGTACTAAATACAGGATTTTGATTTTCATTTCTATATTACTTGTAATTTCTATGAATAATTTTACCCCCACTTAAATATCTATGTGTGGATATGTCATATATTTTAATATCGGTATATCCACCGCCACCATTTTTTCCAATAACTACATTCACATTTACTGTTACACCTTTATCAAGCATTGGATTTCTCTTGTGTAGTTGATCATACCTATAGTCAGCATTTTTATAAATATCCATAAGTTGACTAAATCTATCACCTTCCATATTAACAGAAGTTCCTATAACTCCTGTTATTGCACCTACCACTGATGCCAAGCTTGGGTTAAAATTTTTAAATTTCTCTACCGTCTCTTTAATAGTTTTCAAATTGTCAATAGCAAAAGTACCATAACCAGCTCCCCCCATTTTATCTCCTACAGAATCAAAATATTCTTTTAATTTTCCTAAAAATTCCATAGTCCCTTGATATTCATCAGTCCAATTTGCATGATCTAATTGATATTGATCTATACTCTCAATAGCACCAAAATAAGAATTTGTTGTTTGTTGAAGATATTTTCTAAACGGATCTCCAGGACCAAAACTATTTCCAATATTATTCTGCATCCAAGAACTCAGCGAGCTTCCACCGCCACCGCCTCCACTAGAACCACCTGCATCAATATAACTATAACTGTAACTTGGGAACGTAAAACTTGAGCTGTTATTAAATGAATTAAACATATCTATTGCATCCTGACCATCATATACCATGTGACTTCCATCACCATTTACATCAATAACACCACGCCCGTCGGGATCTGTAAATCTAGTAGGATTATTTACAGCATAATTGTAAGGTGAGTGTCTTGTATATATCTCCGCCAATGGATCAACAACTCCCCATCTTCCCAAGTCGGGCATATAAAATCTTGCACCATAGTCATACATTCCGGTTTCCGCTTGTAGCTCCTTACCATTATATTCATAGTTGTAACCTACACCGGATTGATCAATTACACTTCCTCCATGCTTTAATCCAAACGCATAATAATCGTTTTTCTCTACAATGATCGCTGCGCTGCCTTGTCTGGTAAAGCTTAATCTTACATTTCCTAAATGATCGTTATAATGGTAAATATAGCGATTATTTGTAAAATCAAAGTACCCTTCTGAAGTGGCAAAAAACTTCAGTGTGTAAGGACTTATATTTTGTATTTCTTCATACTGAAAACCATCCAGATAATCTGTGGTTTTCTTTCTGTAAATAGATGTTTCAGAGTATCGGTGTTCTTTTCTCAGTTTTGTTCCGGCTGCGTTGTAGAAATACTTAATGTTGACATTATCCCAAAATCCTCTCGTAAAGTATTGTTCATTAAACTTTATATAAGAAGGCAGGTTAAGGTCATTGTACTTAATTTCCAAAATTCCTTTGTCCACATGATCGGTCATATTCCCGTTCAAGTCATAATTGATCATATTTCCTGATGTATCGGGATATCCGCTGTAATTATTCTTGTGGTCAACCACAGAAGTTAACCTGTTGCCATTGTAAGCATATTCAAGATCATCAATTTCCTGTAAAAGTCCACTGTCTTTTTCGTTTCGTTTCAGATTGCTAATGTTTCCGTTGGCATCATAATTCATCGTTTCATTATAGAAACCTGCTTGCGGAAGAGTAGATTCAGGTTCCTGATAGAGTGCTGCGGTCAGCCTGTTGTAGGGGTCGTATTGGTAGCTGTATTTTTTCAGTACACCGTCTTCTGCATTCTTCCATGTTGCTTCGGTGATGTTTCCGTTATAATTTGCCTGAGCTACAGAAGGATTGGAGATAGCATCAAATTTAAGTTCATACCCGAAAAGCTTACCACCCAGATTGGCAGGATCATTCACTTTGGTCATCCATCCTCTGATATTGTACGTATAATCTATGCTCTGCAGGTTATTTCCTACTTTTTTGTTGGTGACCTGTCCCAGTTCGTTGTAGGTATAATCTGCAAGCAGTTCTTCTGTATTGCTGTTGACCTTGTGATAATGCTGTTTGAGTCTGAAATTATTATCATAAACAAATCTTTCATTAATGACTACTTCCGCATCTGCGTTTGATCTTTTGTGAAAAGTATTGGCAGAAAGTACAGCTCCCGAGAAATCAAGTTCCTTCTCTGTTTTGGTATATCCGCCCAGATGGTTTTTCCCCTGACTTCCGATGGCTCTTCCCAACTGATCGTACCAGATATGGGTAGAAGACCATGCATCATCGTCCAGATTTTTCACCAAAGACGCTGTAGGCATAGATTTAAGGTTTCGTATACTGCTTACATTATTAACGGTAAGATTCACAAAACTGCTGAGTGTCTGCACACCCAATATGTTTTGAGGCACTGATGGAGTTCCCGGATAGGTATCATAATAATTGACAGAATAAGGAATAAAAGCTGCTGAAGGATAAGCGGTATTGGTATAGAATATTTCCTGCCCGTTCAGTGTAAAAGATTCAGTGCTTCTTGTTTCATTATTTAAGCCTTTCGCATTTGCATTGGTTTGTTCCTGCGCTCTGGTACCTCCCGTGAAAACTCCGGTATACAATACCCTTCCGAACTTGTCATATCTTGTAAACATCCACCTGTTAGGATTGGCAGTATTGTTTTTCATATTGGCATCCTGAGAAGCCACCATACGGTTCTGCTGGTCGTAGACCATATATTCCCATCCTTTTCCGGGAAGCTTTTTCTCGACCTGCCTGAACCGGTTGTCATACACATACTGATAACAAAGGTCATTTAAAATCTGAGAAGTGACTACATTACCATTGGTCGTGATCTTTTCATTTCCTTTGGGTGAGATGACGAATGCCAGCTGGCTGTAATTGTTATAAATATAATAGGTATCCAGCTTTCCGGCTGAGCTTTCTTTCCTTAGAAGCACTGTTTTTCCTTCAGAGTTTTTAAAATCAATCGTGATGTTTCCGTCTTCATCGGTTACTTTATTCTTAGACAACTGATTCGGTGCATAAAACGTAACATTGGTAATGGATGTAGTGAGTACACCGTTACTCCATGATGCTGTGGTATTGAATCTTTTAACCTGATCTCCTTCAATATTCGTGAGATACTGCATTTTGGTGGTGTGTCCCGAACTCATTGCCCATGCTGCACCGGGATGTGCCACTTCTAGCACTCTACCCAAAGGGGAAGCTTCTAGTTTTTGCTCAGAATAGGCATTGGCAACTCCGTAATAGCTGTTAACGGAGTTTTCATCTACCGCCTGTATTCCAGAGTTGGCTGTAGATACAGGGATGGGAAGCAGTGTTTTGGTCTGTCTTCCTAATGGATCATAAGTTATGGGTACCACAAGATCCTGACCTAACGGGGTAGCTTTTACCTGAACGACCTGCTTGGGTCTTCCCAATCCGTCAAAATACTGTACGGTTTCAGATTTTTTGCTTCCGTCCGGAGAAAGATAGACTTTGGTGTAAACATAGTTTTCACTTGTGGTAAGAGTTTGTGCCAGAATGAGGTTGACCGCAAACAATAAAACTAGAATGATTATTTTTTTCATGATTTTGGTTTTTAGTGTTTGTAGTTGTACTTGTGCTCTTTGATGGTATTGCCGTTAACATCTACGGTTTTCAGCAGTCTGTTGAAAGAATCGTATTTGTAGAGTTCCATCATCCCGTTGGGCGGTATGGTGGTGGTGATTCCTATCAAAGGATTGTAAGTATAACAGGTAATCATGAAATTCTGAAGGGAAACATCATTTTTAAAAGTATTCAAAGCATTGATCAAAGCCTGTTCTTTAGCTTCTTCCTGAGCCACTGTAGCCATTCCGTCTTCATTGGAAGCGTTCACTATCGCTGTAATGAATGATGCAGGAATGTCAGATAATTTAGCACCTTCTATTTTTGCAATAGGAAGGGTTTTATCATATCCATAGATAATGGTCGTAGATATTCCGGTACTTCCTACCTCAGGAAATGAGGTATACTGAACAAGGTTTCCTTTATCGTCATAGATGTCGAAAGATGCATTTTTAAGAGACTGCGAAAGATTATCCGGCAGAAAGCTGAGCTGTGAGGTTGGATAGAAATGGGAAGTGTTTTCAAACTTCGTTTCAGATTTTGAAACTACAGAGCCGTTGCGTTTAGCTTCCACCGTTAGAGGAATGCTTCTCATATTTTTATTCCAAAATCTGTTTGATCGTCCAAATGGATAGGTAATATTGGTTTCTGAAACTGCTCCATCAGCACCTGTACTTTTTTCATACACTACGTTATAGCTGCTCAAGTCACGTTTAATTTCTGAAGTATTGGAATATGCACCTGATGGATTGTAGATCTTAGAAATTGTTTTCTGTTCTTCAATAAGGCCGTTTCTTAAAACATCATAGTAATTCCCGTAAATGCTTCCTCCTCCTTCAAAAACCGCTAAAGGACTAAGTTTAGATACAATGCTGTCTTTCTGAACAAGAGAATGATTAACGTCAAAAACTTCTCTTTTTTCCAATAGTCCGTTGGCTAAGATATTGACATAGCGTAACTCGTTAGAAGGTCCCGCCGGGCTGTTGATGTCAAGAGGGTCATGCAGTGTTTTATAATAGTATTTTGTGTATCCCAGACTTTCTCCTACAGTCTCTTTTATATTTTTATAAACGACAAATTCCTGTTCATCAATTTGATTAAGATATCCGCTTGTTGGCATGCTTCCATCAAATTTCTCATAGTTGAATTTTCTGGTCAAAGCATCATTTACAACATTGTTTTCCAGATATTGTATGTGTTTAATTCTGACTCCCTTTCCGGTAGAATAATTTGGAAGAGGAACAGATTTATATCGCAGTCTTCTTATTTGGAAATTTCCTGTACCTCCTGTTCCGCTAATGACAATCGTATTGTTACCGGGAGGATATTTTTTATATCCGTTTACGTCAGTTATTCCTCCGGTGATAGCACCATTCAGAAAATAATTGCCATCACTCGGCTGAAATGGTCCGTTCGTATATAATGTACCTACAGCCAGATGCTCAAACAAATAACTATAGCCGTCCGGCTCATCAGGATTGTATGGAAGATTAAAGGTGATGTATTTAGGGCCTGCAAGAAAATCAAAAGAAAAATCGCCGATATTTTCAAAATACTGAGCGTCACGGTCTGTAATCTCATAAGGAGTTGCTGTATATTTATAATCAGGAAAGCTCTTATCTACATAATATTGGTTGGGCTCAAAAGTGTATTTAACCTCCGTTCCGTTGGGATGTTTTATAGATTTCAAAAGACTGATACCTAGATATTTGGGATTTTTATATTCTTCGGGAAAACATTTGTTTAAAGGATCTACATTGGGGAATTCCGTCCAGCTGTCATTAAAAGATAAGTTATCAAAGTAGTCAGGATAGGTAAACTCCGTCTTTTCATAAGCAGAACCGGTATCGTATTTAAGCACCTTGGTCAGCCTTCTTTTCCATTGATTTTCTTTAATGTAACATGGAGCGGGATTTCCTCCGGGGATGAAACCCAGCGGATATTCGAATTGTGCAGACTGCGATTCCAATACATATCTTTCAATTTGCCTGCCTGCTTTATTTTTCAAAATGACAGAGTTGAGTTGATAAGGATCCTGGTAAGATTTTCTGTCTCCACTGTTGAAAGTATAATTAAAATGTACACTGCCAAAGTCATTAGATGTAATCGTGCTTATCTTCATCGATTTCACAGGTTTAGGGGTATTGTTTCCTAAGCTTGTTGGGACAGTGTAATTATCTTCCTGATAATCGAATAACACTAATTGATTTCCGTTTACATCATCAATTCGGGTCAGGTAGTAGCATCCGGTATAACTGATATTTGAAATTAATGCAATATCAGAATAGTATGAAATATCCAGAGTCTCAAAATAGTAAGAGATTCCGTTTTCATCAATAATTTTAAACTTATAAAGATTAGTTCCTGTTCCTGTTTCTGTTACTGAAATCTGATAGCGATTTTCTGTAACTTTCTTCAAGTCTAAAGCGCCACCATGTGGCGTAAATTGAAAAGTTCCGGACTTCCCAAGAAAATTGAAGTGATAATTGTAACCAGGCATTCCGGACGAATTAATTTCCCTGTAAATTAAATTGGTAGCTCCTGCTACGTTCCATCCTAAACCTACATCACTGGCTTTACTTTCCATGAAAGTATTGTTGGGATGATAGGTAAGCCCAAGGTTAATGGCAACCCCCTTTTGATGGGTAGCCAATGAAAAAAAAGGAATTTCAATCTCAGGAATTCCTGTTGACATTGCTGATGGTGATTTTATTTTACTGGCAATCCCAGATGCCGTAGGAGCAGTAATATTTGACCCTAGAATTGTTGATTCGTAACCCTGTGCGTTCAAAAAAGCAGAGCAGATCATTATTAGAAAAACTAAAAATTTATTCATTGTTTTGTGTTTTTATTTCTTAATTAATTTAGCATTAGCAGTTTTATTCGCATCCGTTTTCACCGTCACCAAATACGCCCCTTGAATCAGATTCTGCGTATTGATCTTCGTTACCTTATTTTTAGTTTTTAGGCTTTGAATCTGTCTGCCACCCATATCGTAAAGCGTGATATCAGCTTCTTTAAAACCTTGCTCTGAGCCTGTCGAAGAGTCAAAACCAATCTCAACATAACAGTAATCAGATACCGGATTTGGGTAGATCTTAATGTCTGATTTTTCGATCAGCTGATCCAGTTGTTTATCACCCAGCTTCACAATTTTCCAGTTTTCTTTCCCCAACTCTTCTGCACTGGTACCCGCCAACACAATAGAGCCGTCTCTGTTTAATTTAATGTCAGATAACCTTTCCTCCTTTTTTCTGGATTCTCCTTTCACATGCTTTCTCCACTGCTCATTTCCGTTTTGATCAAGATAGATCATCCAAAAAGTCTCATCATCTGATTCTATTCTGCCTTCCGCCTGAGTATAACCGCCAAGCAAAATTCCTTTTGAAGTTTTATCGTCTCCGGTTTTCACCACATTCATGCCCATCAGAACATCTCTGTTCTTAAAATTGTAGGATTTCTGCCACAGTTCTTCACCTCTTTCATTAAGGGAGATCAACCAAAGGTCTGTTCCTTCTTCAATGCTGACGGTTTTATTTCCGGATCTTTCAGATCTCGATTCACCACCCACGATAAATCCTGTGGAAGTCATTGCCAAAGTTCTTAAATGGTCATCGCCTTTTCCTCCAAAGTTCTTCTCCCATTCTACTTTTCCGTCTTTATTAAGCTTGACGATCCAGTAGTCACCTTCACCAAAGTTTTCAGACTTTTTTGAAATGGATAAGACTTCGTTTGAGATCGCATGGGTTTCTTTACTTCCAGCTTCAGACTTCAGACTTCCAGCTGAATTTCCGCTTCTCGAATACATCCCTAGCAATGCACCTCCATCTAAGGTCGGAATCATCTTCTCCACTTCATCCAGACCTTTTCCACCTAAAATAATCTGTGAAAGCTCTTTTCCGTTTTTATCGATTCTTGAAATTAGTACATCTTTAGATCCATATCCTTTGGGTGCGTTCTGAACATTTCCGGCAACAAAAAATCCGAAATCTGTAGTTTGAATCACTGCTCTGGCTTCCTCATCCTGAGAAGTTCCCAAAGTTTTCTGCCATAGCTCATCACCATATTCATTGATTCTAATCAGCCAGATATCAGATCCCCCTTTAGCATCCTCTTTTTTATCTAACCCTTTTCCGGAGTAAGAAGTCCCGGCCAACAGAAAACCACCTTCCTGAGTAGCGACTGTTGCGGAAAGAAAATCATGGTTCTGTCCGGAGAAATACTTTTCCCAGACTTCTTCACCTTGTTGGTTGAGTTTTACCAAGTGAAAATCGTAACCATTGTTAGCCTGTTGTTTATCTGAAGCTGAAATGGTACTTCCTGCACCCAGCTTCCCGCTTCCTGCTTGGATACTGCTTCCTGTAATGAGATATTGCTGGTCGATTGTTGTGGTGACCTGCGAAAGAAAATCCTGAGTAGAGGATTTAATGTCTTTTTGCCATACCACATCCTGAGCATACCATACTGCGGTAGTGCATAGTAGAACTGCACTCATGTAGAGTTTTTTCATGATTTATGTTTTTAATAATTGTTATTTTTTTGCTAATATAAAAATATATTTAACTCCTGCTATAAGGAAAACCTTAAAAGAAGTAAATATTGATTATAATTTAATTTTCCATGTTTTTTCATATCATTTTTTATCTTTACGAATGCCCGCAATAGTAATAAACCAGTTTTTACCATTCACTTTTCACCGTTCTTTTTTTATCATTCACTTTTAGCAGCCACTTTGTCATCCCGTAGGGATCTGGACACAGTAAAAAAATGAGTTATGATTCCTCCAGAAATCATACAAAGTCAATAACAAAGTGACTGCTAAATTTCATTAATACGATTAATAAAAGACATTCATTTTTATTTTTTTTATACTCTCTACGCAAATATCAATATCTAATGCGACAGAAGATGACGTGTTATTTTAATTCAAATTTATTATCTCTAGAAAATAAAAAGGCGTGGAGCTATATCTACTGCCTTGGAGATACTAGTATATCTAATGAACAAATAGACAAGCCCACGCCAAGCGTGAACACTGCTATTCTTGTTCATCTTATAAATTACCTTAATCACTTGTCAAGATTTCTTTCCGAGACATACAGAAACTATTCCGTGATATACATTTTGTTTTTCGAAGCGTACAGATGATATTCCGAGTAACACATGAAGCATTCCATAGTGTACAGCTCATTTTCCGAAGCAGACAGATGGTATTCCGAGATATACAGAAAGCATTCTTTGATGTACAGATCATATTCCGAAGCGTACAGCGACCATTCCGAGGCATAAACTTGTCATTCTCTGTTAAACATTTCGTATTCAGATACTTTCATCTAATATTAAGAATTGGCAAGCTGATATTCCTCAACTGTTAGACCGTATTCAGCAATAAACAGAACATATTCATATTATATAGATGTAGTTTCAAATCAAATAAATCTTATTTCTATTCATTGAAAGAAACAATCCACCTTCAGAATTGATATTATTAAAAATTCATAAGCTTCTTCATTACTCTCTGTTTAGAAAAAAAATAAAATCAGTATGTTTGCAGCGAGGCAGTTTTACTTAAAAATTAAAATAAAATCACACGCTTAGGACAGATTATTCTATTCTGAATCGCCCAGCAGTGATTTGCCCGATTGTATTTCTTTTTGATTTTTTTTAATAAAGGTGATAAAGATTAGTCTGATGGTTTTATCTATAATCAAAGAAAAATAAGTAAATTTGTGAGCATTAATAAAAATAAATTAAAACAACAATAAAATGTCAATTTTAGTAAACAAAGATTCTAAAGTAATTGTACAAGGTTTTACAGGTAACGAAGGTACTTTCCACGCTGGTCAGATGATCGAATACGGAACCAACGTAGTAGGTGGTGTTACTCCAGGAAAAGGAGGTAGCGAGCACCTTGGGAAGCCGGTATTTAATACCGTTGCTGACGCTGTTGCAAAAGCTGGGGCTAACGTAAGTATCATTTTTGTACCACCTGCATTTGCTGCAGATGCTATCATGGAAGCTGCTGAAGCGGGTATTAAAGTAATCGTATGTATTACAGAAGGTATTCCTGTTGCAGACATGGTAAAAGTAAAATCTTATATCGCTGACAAAGAGTGCAGATTGATCGGGCCAAACTGTCCGGGAATCATCACTTCTGATGAAGCTAAAATTGGTATTATGCCAGGTTTCGTTTTCAAAAAAGGGAAAGTAGGGATCGTTTCAAAATCAGGAACGCTTACTTATGAAGCTGCTGACCAAGTTGTAAAAGCTGGTTACGGTGTTTCTACAGCGATCGGAATCGGTGGTGACCCAATCATTGGAACTACTACAAGAGAAGCTCTTGAATTGTTCATCAACGACCCGGAAACTGAAGCGGTTGTAATGATCGGTGAAATCGGTGGTGGTCTTGAGGCTGAAGCTGCCAGATGGTACAAAGCTAGTGGTTCTACAAAACCGGTTGTTGGTTTTATCGCTGGGCAAACTGCTCCTAAAGGCAGAACAATGGGTCACGCAGGTGCTATTGTTGGAGGTGATGAAGATACAGCTCAGGCTAAAATGGAAATCATGAGAGAAAACGGTATCAATGTAGTAGATTCCCCTGCTGACATTGGTGTTACTGTTGCAAAAGTTTTAGGATAATTAAACAACAAAATGATGTGAAATCGCTTTACTGTCTTAGAGCTAAAAACTCAGATAGTTAAGGGATAACATATTTCCTTTAAAAACAATACAAACTACATATGAAAAAATTTTTATTAGCATCAGCTTTAGCATTTTCTGCTTTATCATTCGCACAGATTGATTTTAGCAGTACAAGATTCGGTGTTACTGCTGGTGGAAACTATTCGAGAGTGAAAAATGCACACAATCCTTCTGGGCCAAGATTTGCTTTTCAGGGTGGTGTTTTAGCTTTAATCCCAATGGGAGGTTCTAACCAGTTTTATCTTCAGCCGGAAGTAGTTTACTATGGTGCCGGAGAATCTGGAAAAGATAAGGATGCTAAAGGTATAAAAGGGTATGACGCTGTTTATGCTAATAACTACATCAGTGTTCCTGTATCTTTCAAAGGATATTTTTCTGAAGCAGAATCAGAATTCTTTGGATTGATTGGCCCGAGATTTAATTTTTTACTTGATCAGAAAGTTAAAAATGAATCTCGTGAAATCTATAAAACAGATCAATTGGGTAAAGCAAAATCATTTAACTTCGCAATAGGTGCAGGTATTGGTTACAGCTACAAAAGACAGCTAGAATTGGCTTTAAAGTATGACTTTGGTTTATCAAATACTTATCCAGATCTGGATGAAAGCAAGATTGATGCAAATTCTTCTAAAAAGAAATCTGAGCAGGTTCTTAGTTTAAGCTTAAGCTATATCTTCGAATAAAAATTTTTCATTCGACACATAAAAAATCCCGGGATATTATATCTCGGGATTTTTTTATCTTAAATATGATGTTTGATAGCAAACAGATTTAACTCCTAATCCATTTCCAAAGCTCCTTTAAGGTCGCCTTATTTCCATACATCAAAATTCCTACTCTGTAAATTTTTCCTGCAAGAAAAATCATGAAAATAGTGGTTGCTAATAATAAGAAAATAGATAAAGCAATTTCCCAAGCCGGAACGCCGTAAGGAATTCTCGCAATCATCGCTACTGGTGACGTGAAAGGAATGATGGATAGCCAAAATCCTAACGGTCCGTCAGGATTATTCATCAGAGAAAAACTTCCGTACATCCCCAAAGTCAAAGGTAAAATGGCAAATAAAGTAAATTGCTGTGTTTCCGTCTCGTTATCCACTGCAGAACCAATTGCTGCGTAAATT
The DNA here is from genome assembly GCF_020911865.1 of Chryseobacterium sp. C-71. NCBI lineage: Bacteria > Pseudomonadati > Bacteroidota > Flavobacteriia > Flavobacteriales > Weeksellaceae > Chryseobacterium > Chryseobacterium sp. C-71. The sequence goes on along the minus strand of NZ_CP087131.1, from coordinate 1,368,237 downwards.
GAACTGTAAAAGATATATCCTAAAAGGAAAAACACGATAAACACAAAGATGATTAAAGGGAAATTAAGCTCCAACAAGCTATGGGAAATCTGTGTAAAGATCTGTAGAATATCCAATTTACTTAAAATACTTTGATCACCTCCCGGCATGTTTTTCTGCATGGAAGAAAATCCGGTGTTCAAAACTAATGCGCCAATTACAGACATAGATATCCAAACGATAAATTGTGTCAAAGCAACCATTGTAACCCCGAGAATTTTTCCCATCATCAGTTCAAAAGGTTTTACCGATGAAATGATAATTTCCACAACACGGTTGTTTTTTTCCTCAAGAACGCTTCTCATGACGCGTACTCCGTAAATGATGATGAACATAAAAGTAACATACATTAAACCTAGGCTTAAAGCTGTTTTTACCCCAAAAGCAAGGTCAGAGTCTTCTTTGTTATCTTCAGAAACATTGATGGTTTTCAGTTCAAAGTTTTTATCAAGATTATTAAGCTGAGATTCTGCGATACCTAATTGCTTGATCTTCTCTTTCTTAATCACATTGCTGATGTCAGAGATAATCCGCTGTTTAGTATCAAGACCGATTTTAGTGTTGACAACTAATCTTGTATTTTTCTCTAAATCATCAAAATTCTGACTTGCTATTTGAGGCAAGATTAAAATACCATCTAAAGACTCGTTGCCTTTAAGGTTTTTAAGTTTAGATTTTTCATCAGCCGTCGGAACAAAAATGTATTCAAGTTTATCATTAGATTTTAGCTGACCTTTAAAAAGTCCGCTGTTGTCTACAACTTCAATAATATTATGAGACTCGTTGGCTTTAAACATCAGTCCGATAACCGCTCCGAATCCTATAATCATTAAAGGAGCCAATAATGTCAGTAAAATGAAAGATTTTTTCTTAACCTGCGTAAGAAATTCTCTTTTTGTAATTAAATATATATTGTTCATAAATTTAAGAATGATTACCTACGGCATTAATAAAGACTTCATTCATACTCGGAATTTTTTCGTCAAATGATCTTACTTTTCCTGCCTGTACAAGATCAAGCAGAATGTCATTTTGATTTACCGTGTTTTTAAGATCAAAAGAAATCAGATTATTTTGCTCAGACAAATTGAAAACTTCATACTTATTCTGGAAGCTCTGAAGCTGCTCGCTGTTCACATCAGAAAGTGTAATTCCAAAAATATTTTTCTTGAATTTTTCTCGCACGTCAAAAACTCTTCCGTCGATTATTTTCTTAGAATTGTCAATTAAAGCAACATAATCACACATTTCTTCCACACTTTCCATTCTGTGGGTAGAAAGAATAATGGTCGTTCCGTTATTTTTAAGTTCAATGATTTGATCTTTAATTAAATTGGCATTTACGGGGTCAAAACCTGAAAACGGTTCGTCAAGAATCAACAAATGTGGTCTGTGAAGAACAGTCACTACGAACTGTATTTTCTGCGCCATTCCTTTGGATAGTTCAGAAAGTTTCTTCTTCCACCATTGATCGATATGCAGTTTTTCAAACCATTTTTTGGCTTCATTCAGCGCATCATTTTTTTTCATTCCCTTCAGCTCTCCGAAGTAAAGAATCTGATCTCCGACGCTCATATTTTTATATAAACCTCTTTCTTCAGGCATATATCCGATGTCTTTGATGTGATTGGGATTGAGCTTTTCTCCATTGATGAAAACATCTCCGGAATCTGCTTGTGTAATTTGATTGATGATACGGATAAAAGAGGTTTTTCCTGCTCCGTTGGGTCCTAGAAGACCGTAGATACTTCCTTTCGGCACATGTATGCTAAAATCATCCAATGCTATTTTTTTTCCTGCATTGTAGGTTTTAGTAATATGTTCAGCTTTTAGCATTCAGTTGTTTTTTATAATGAGTATAAAAATAATCCGAAAGTTACGGAATTAAAAGAATTTTGCTAAAAGAAAAAATCCTGATGTTGATCAGGATTTAATATTATTGTTTTACTATTTGAGTAACCTTTTGCGTATTGTCGCTGAGAATGTAGCGAATCAGATACTTACCGGGTTTTAATTTTTCAATATTAATTTCAGCCTTATTCGTATTTACATTATAGTTGGCAACCTGCGTTCCCAATATCGAATAAAATATCACTGATTTAATTTTTAAAGAAGAGTCTTTGGCTTTTACCACCAAAAAGTCTTTCGCAGGATTTGGGTAGGCAGTAAGAACACCATCATCAGACTTTTGTGAAGTAGAAGAAGGCTCTTTGATTTGTGCTTTAACATTGTCGGAAAAACCAACAAAAGCGCCCATAAATATAATTAAAAGTAAAAGTTTTTTCATCTAACGTATAATTTGCATAACTATTACTAACAAAAGTAATAAATTCTATAATCATCTGCAATAGTTTTTTATAGAACTTATATTAAATTTGCAATAAATTATTCAAAAAGTATTCCAAAATGATATATTCGAGAAACAGAAGATTGAGAGTAAATGAATCTATGAGAGGTTTGGTAAGAGAATGCAGCCTTTCTACAGACGATTTTGTAATGCCGATCTTCGTAATGGAAGGTGAAAATAAAGAAGAAGCAATCTCATCAATGCCAGGAATTTTTAGAAGAAGCATTGATTTGACGGTTAAAGAATGTAAAGAATTATTTTCTTTAGGTGTAAAAGCAGTCAATCTCTACATGAAAGTTTCGGAACATTTGAAAGACAACACCGGAAAAGAAGCCTGGAACAAAAATGGATTGATGCAAAATACCATCAAAGCCATCAAAGATGCCGTTCCTGAAATGGTGATTATGCCTGATGTGGCTTTAGATCCATATTCAATCTACGGTCACGACGGAATTATAGAAAACGGAAAAATCCTGAACGATGCCACAAACGAAGCTTTGGCAAGAATGTCTGTTTCACACGCAGAAGCAGGAGCAGATATTGTGGCACCAAGTGACATGATGGATGGGAGAGTTTTGGCGATTCGTGAAGCGTTGGAAGAAAGTGGTTTCCATGATGTTGGAATTTTGAGTTATGCAGCAAAGTATGCAAGCTCATTTTACGGGCCTTTCAGAAGTGCTTTAGATAGTGCACCGAAAGACAATATGGAAATTCCGAAAGACAAAAAAACGTACCAGATGGATTTTCACAATTCTCGTGAAGCTTTAAATGAGGTTTTCAAAGATGTGGAAGAAGGTGCAGATATCATCATGATCAAACCAGGTTTGCCGTATTTGGATATCGTTTCAAAAGTGCGTGAAGCCATCGATTTACCGATTGCAGTTTATAATGTAAGCGGAGAATATGCCATGTTGAAAGCCGCTGCACAAAACGGTTGGCTCGATAATGACAAAGCCATCATTGAAAGTTTAACGTGTTTCAAAAGAGCGGGAGCAGACATGATTTTCACATATGCTGCAAAAGAAGCTTCGATTCTTTTAAACAGGTAATTAGTTTGAAGTTATTAGTTATGAATTATAAGTCAAACGTTTCGCTGATTTTTTTCAACTTAACAAACTCATAATTCATAACTTTTAACTTTCAGAAAACCTATTTGAAGTCAAAATCTTTACCTTTGGTAAATTTAGCCGCAAAAGGAGCCTGATTTCCGGAATATTTTAAAACAAAATGTTTCTTCGTATCCGTATCCACTTTGGCTTCCACTTCTACATCCTGTGTCTGAAAACTGACATCTAAGCCAACTCCAGATTCTTTTTCTAAGAAAATTTCTACACTTTCAGCATAGAATAATGAAGTGCTTAAATAATTAAATTTGATATTTTTCCGATACGTTTTTGATTCTGAATCTGTGAATTCAGAATATTTTCTAAGAATTTCAATTCCTGGAGAATCGATATTGGTAATTCTAGATTTTGTCACTCCGTTGACACGCACAGAAAAACTTTTCGCACTGTTGATATTTCCATTGATTCCGATATTAAAAAGAGAAGGCAACGCGAGACCATATTCGACCATGCTTCCTTTGGTAAATTCAAAATCAGGAATCAAAGCTGGATGTTTGGGAATACTTAAAAGTTGATCTTTTACGGTTTTTAAGTGTTCATCTGAGAATAAGAAACCAATCAGATTATTATTAGTTGTTCTCCAGTTTCTGCCGTTCCATTCGTAAATTTCACAAAGCAACGTGTCTGCGGAAGAATGGGGAAGAAGGTCGATATCCTGCCATTTGAAAACCTCTTTTGCGTAAGGTCTGCGGTTGATGAGATTAATTCCTAAATCTAATGCGAGTAAATCGGTTAATTGTTGATTATTTTTCATAAAATTTAAACTGTGGTTGGTGTTTTAAATTTAATAAAAATATCAATTAATCAGATTCATAAAAGGAAAATTTATATTAAAATTACAACCAGCCTTTTTTGTTGTGAACATAAGTATTGTCAAATTGCTCGTCGCTCATAAACAGATAAATAATTCCCTCGATAAATGGAATGATTGAAGCTACTCCACAAGTAACAACATTTAATACCAATTGAATAACTCCTTCTTTTGTATATCCCAAATAGAATTTGTTTAAAGCTAACCAACCGACAAGAAGACCTAAAAGTGCAGCCGGAATTTTCTTCTCTGATTTATAAGGCATATTGTTTTGTTGTTGAGCATTGCCGTCTTTTGTGTAACCGTAATTTTCCATATAAAATTTTGTTTTGTTGTTTTTGATAAGTAGCAGTAATACAGCCATCGTTACAGAAGATTTCAGGATTAATGAAAAATTAATATTGATTTATACAATTGTTCGCAATTTGTCGTCATCAAAAATACATTGTATTTCATTGTTAAGTTTACGCCTTTGTTTAACTTAACAACGGTCAAGATTTAAAATTCTTTATTTGGCTTTGCGTTAAATTAAATGTTATGACAAATTGCGGATGTTCAATTTAATTTATTAAAATATCATAAAACTGAAACAACCATTTTTAATCTGAAATTTAAATTCAAAAAAACTTTATCTTTGCCTTTATGATTTTACGAGGAGAAAACTTAATCAAAGAATACGGTCCCAAAAAAGTTGTAAAAGGCGTTTCTGTACAGGTTCAGCAGGGAGAAATTGTAGGTTTGCTGGGTCCGAACGGAGCCGGGAAAACCACTTCATTTTATATGATCGTAGGTTTGGTAAAGCCGACTTCGGGAAGAATTTTTCTTGATAAGCAGGAAATTACAACCGATGCGATGTACCGAAGAGCCCAAAAAGGAATCGGTTATTTGGCACAGGAAGCTTCCGTTTTCAGAAAACTGTCTGTGGAAGATAATATCATGGGAGTTTTGCAATTGACGAAACTTTCGAAACGTGAACAGCAGATCAAATGTGATGAGCTGATTGAAGAATTTTCATTGCAACACGTCAGAAAAAACCGTGGAGATTTACTGTCCGGAGGTGAAAGACGTAGAACGGAAATCGCAAGATGTTTAGCAACAAGTCCGAGTTTTATTCTTTTGGATGAGCCTTTTGCCGGAGTTGACCCGATTGCCGTTGAAGATATTCAGAAAATTGTAAGAAGCCTTACCGACAAAAACATCGGAATTCTGATTACCGACCACAACGTACAGCAAACGTTGGCAATTACCAATAAAACGTATATTATGTTCGAAGGGAAAATCTTAAAAGAAGGTCTTCCGGAAGAATTGGCAAATGATCCGCAGGTAAGAGAAGCATATTTAGGTGAAAACTTCGTCTACCAAAGTATTTTCGATAAGCCGAGTAAGAAAACTTACGCATACAATATCTGGGCAGGAAATTTTGAATCTAAATCTCAGCTACAGGGCTTTGTGAATGAACATTTCGCTCAATATGATGATTTAAGATTAATGTATGGTTTTGAAGATATCAGTTTTGCATCTTTAGCCAACTCTGAAATTGAGCATATTTTTGCAGATGTTGTTGATAAAAACGCCAATAATTCTTTTGTTTTCCAAAAAAAGGAAATCAATTCACAATATTCTTTGGATCAGGCTGAAACGGAATCTAAAACTGCGAGTAAATCTAAGTTGCATTATCTGACGACTTATGTTTACGAAGGATAAAAAAACTTTCTGCTTAAAAATAAACTCAAAATTTTTAACATTAAGAATCTTCAGAAAATAAGAACGATTCTTAATGAATTATCGAAGAGAATCTTAAAAAATTCTATTAGTATTTGTTCTTAAAACTTTAATCTCCTTAATGTTTAAAAAACATAAATTTATTAAAACATTTGCCCTGAAAAATAATAAAACGTACCTTTTCTCTCTGAAACGGTACGTTTTTCTTTTAAAACCAATTCATGGCAAAACCATTCACAAGAGCACTGAGTATTTTCGGGATTTACAGACAACTTAAACCTTTCATTAAGCCGTATCGGCTGATGATTTATGGAACCTTGTTTCTTACTTTTTTAGGAGCAATCACGGCTCAGGTCAACGCAGTGGTTTTAAAATATACTGTTGACGAAGTTGAGAAATTAACCAAACTTCCCAATCCGATGTCGCAGGGAATTCATGTGCTTTTGGTGATTTCTGCAATACTTTTAGGAAAAGAGATTGCTAATATTTTCATTAGTTTCGGGCAGAAATTTTATGGTGAGAAAATAAGAATTAATGTTAGTTCGGTTTTAGCGCAATCAGCAATTGATAAAATTTTGACCTACAAAGTTGCCTATTTCAGTGATGAAAACCATGCTTCAGGAAAATTACAAACCAGAATCGACCGTGGAATTGAAAGTTTGACCAAGCTCGTTCAAAATTTTTTTATAGATATTTTGCCGATGTTCTCTAATGCTATTATTGCTTTGGTCATTATGTACATGCAGAATGTGTATGTAGGTTTGGTTTCTACAATTATTGTCCCGATTTATTTTTATGTAACCTCAATGCAGGCGAAAAAATTGGGTGGTGTAAGAAGGCAGCTTCGAAATCAACGCGAGCAGAAAACTTCGGGATTATTGAATTTAATCAATTCAATATTGGTAATTAAAAGTTTCGTTAGGGAAAAATTTGAAGGTAAAAAGCAATTTGATCTTCAGATGCAACTGATGGAAAGCCAAATGTACACCCGGAAAACCAGTTTTATCTACGAAGGTTTAAAAACATTCATCGAGCAGATTGGTGTCGTTCTGATTATTTTGCTGACGGTTTATTTAGTACTGAATCAGCAAATGACAATTGGTGCAATAATGCTCCATATTATGTTATTTAATAACGTTTCGTCACCCATACGACAGCTTCACAGAATTTATGATGATATGAATGATGCGATGATTTATGCCGAAGGTTATTTTGAAATTTTAAATGCTGACGAAGAAGCAGAGCCCAACGGAACTGTAAAGCAAACCAAAACTTCTGAAAATTTTGAACTAAAAAACGTCAATTTCACCTATCCAAACGGAACGCAGGCTTTGCATCAAGTCTCAATGACCATTGAAAATGGAAAAACGACAGCTTTGGTTGGCTTAAGTGGTGCCGGAAAATCTACAATTATTAACCTTTTATGCAAATTTTATCTTCCGAATGATGGTGAAATTTTATTGGATGGAATCAATCTCAATCAGTATGATAATGCCTATCTGCGAAATGATGTAGGTCTGGTTTTACAGAAAAATCATATTTTTCAGGGGAGTATTGAAGACAACATCCGCTATGGAAATATGAACGCTAGCTTTCAGGAAATCGAAGAAGCTGCCAAAAAAGCGTATCTCCACGAACAAATTTTAGATCTTCCTGAAAAATATCAACATGATGCAACTCAACTTTCTGGAGGACAACAGCAGAGAATTGCCATCGCAAGATTATTCCTGAAAAATCCACCGATTATTTTTCTGGATGAACCAACAGCAAGTTTGGATGCGATTGCAACTGAACAGATTAAAAACTCTCTGGATGCTATCAAAGAAGGAAGAACGGTAGTTATTATTTCGCATTCGCTTTCGCAGATTTTAGATTCAGATAAAATTTATGTCATGAAAAAAGGACACGTCGTGGAAAGCGGAACGCATGATGAACTAGTACAAATGAATGGAACTTATAGAGAAATTTTTGATGCCTCGGCAAGAAGTTTGAATTTGGATAAACTGATGAATACGTTTAAAGATAATTAATTTAGTAATTAAGACTTAGTAATTAATTTTACTAAAACACTAAAACACTAAAACACTAAAACACTAAAACACTAAAACACTCGAACTCTCACACTCAATGAACGATCACTACCTCAAAAAACTCGACCGCGTCACTGCCATTCTCACCCAATTACAATCAAAACCGATTGTAAGAGCACAAGATTTGGCCGAAAAATTTGAAGTAAGCATAAGAACGATTTACCGTGATGTAAAAACATTGGAAAACGCAGGAATTCCCATTGTTGGGGAAGCGGGAAGCGGTTATTCTTTGATGGATGGCTACAAACTTCCACCTGTAATGTTTACCAAAGAAGAAGTTTTAAGTTTCATTACTGCTGAAAAACTGATGCAGAAATTTTCACATGAAAGTTTGGGAAATCATTATAAAACGGCAATGGAAAAACTGCGGTCGGTATTAAGAAATTCAGATAAAAATTTAATTCAGAATATTGAAAATCAGATTGATATTTTTGATTATAGTCCAAAATCTGATGATTCTATCAAAAATGTTATCCCGATTATTCTTGAAAGTATTGCCGAGAAAAAACAGCTTTCTATTGAATATCAAAGTGTTGGTGCACAGGTTTCAAATCGTACCATTGAAGCCATTGGAATTTTTTACGAATTTACCTATTGGTACATCATGGCTTTTTGTACGTTAAGAAAAGATTTCAGACAGTTCAGAGTCGACAGAATTTTGAAAATTTCAAAAACAGAAGTTTCTTTTTCACAGGAATACGGAAAAATCAATGACCATCGAAGAATAACCTCAAAAACCACCACCAAAGTAAAATTGCTGGTCGATAAAAAAATAATGGGATATTTAATCAATTCTAAAAGCTATTATGGATTGATTGAAGAAAAAGAAACTGATCAAGGCATTGAAATGACCTTCGAAACCGAGTGGATTGATGAAGGATTTCCACGCTGGCTGATTACTTTCGCAGATTACGCAACAATATTGGAACCTGAATTATTAAAAACTAAAATGAAAAATTTAATTACTAAAATTGCAAAAGATTTTAAATAAATGAAGACCCTATTTTTACGAAGCTTACTTTTAATTTCACTTACTACTTCTATTTCCACTTCTGCGTGTTCAGCATTTTTACTGAAAGGAAAAGATTACTGCGTGATTGGTTTTAATGAAAACTGGAAAACGATGCCCGGAATGATTGTCGTTAATAAACGAAATGTTCAGAAAAGAAATATCAGCTGGGAAAATCTAACGACCGACAATTTAAATTCAAAAAAAGAATGGAATTCAAAGTATGGTTCGGTTACTTTTAACCTTTTAGGGTGTGATTTTCCTTGTTATGGAGTCAATGAAAAAGGACTTTTTCTAGTTGAATTATATCTTGAAGAAACCACAAAAGTTTTTAATCCTAAACAGTCGAATATGTTTTGGGCACAGTGGATTCAATATCAACTGGATAATTACAAAACAGTAAAAGAAGTTGTGGATCATTTGAATGACGGTCCGAATATCGATTGGTGGCCAAATGCAGCGGGAAGCCATTTTTTTGTTACAGATGCCAAAGGAAATACGGCAACTATTGCTTTACTTGACGGCAAATATAAAGTGCTTACCGATAAAGAAATGCCGATGCCACTTTTATGCAACAATCAGTACAGAAAAGATTTTCAAAGTGCTCAAAAATTTGATTTTATGGGAGGAAAAGAAAAGTTTGATTTTGCGCAACAGGGAAAATGGGAAGACCGTTACAATCGTGCCTATTATATGCTACAAAATTATCAATACGACCAAAAACCGGTAGCGTATGCCTGGAATATTTTAAATTCAATTCATGCGGGAGAATGGCAAACCGTGATTGATGTAAAAAATATGAATCTCACTTTTCGTTCAGACCTTAAAAAAGAAGTGAAAACCATTGATCTTAAAAAACTTGATTTTTCTAAAAATACTGAAGTGAAATTTTTAGATATTCATACCGATCATTTGGGTGAGGTTAATAAAGATTTTCAGGTTTTAACTTTAAATAAAAACAACGAATATGTTGAAAAAGGATTTCCGATTGGCTATGACAACAAAGAATTCGGAACTTCTGATATTTTTATTAAACTGAAAGAAAATATCAGGAAATTCTTTCAATCTGTATTACCTGACTAGATTTTTCAATTCGTCAATTTAAGTATTTTTCATAGCGTAGAAAAATGTATCGAGAATCAGTGAAACACTAACAGCCATTTAATCAAAAACTTCTCGATACGATTTTTTGCAAAATTTACACGAAATGACGGTAGTGTAAACTTAAAAAAAGCTTTCAGAGAATTTCTGAAAGCTTTAAAAATTCATTAAAGGCTAAATCTTTCCCAGAAGAAAGGCGGCTCAATTCCTAGAGCTCTTAAATAGACAAATCCCTGTCCACGGTGATGCACTTCATTATCCACAAAATAAAGAATATTCTGATATACAGGAAATTCGTACTGACCGAACAAGTTAAAAGTTTCCTGAAATCTTTCCTCTGAAATCTGATTAAAATAATGGTTGATCACTTCCGTTTCAGAATCCCATTTCGCTAAAATTTCTTCTTTCGTTTTCGGTTGAAAAGCTTCTTCAGAAAACTCTTCGATTTGTGTTTCAACGATTCCTTTCAATGCAGGACCAGCAATGCTGATTAGTTCAACTGCTAATTTTGCAAAAGGTCTCATTCCTCCAATTGAAAACTCGAATAATTCTTTTTCAGGGAACATTTCAATCACTCTTCTTGTCAGGTTTCTGTGTCCTTGCCAATGCTCTAATAGTTGTGCTGAAGAGATAAACTGTGTCGTTGCAGTTGCTGTAGTTGTCATAATTTTTGTTTTAAGTTGTTAATCTTATGACAAAGATAATTCGGGTTGATGACAACAGTTTGTCAGTAGGATTTTTGATGTTTAAAAATTATTTTAATTTTTTTCAAATAATTAAATATTTCTCACGTTAGATGGATATCCGATACACAAATGTTTCAATTGTAAATATGTAGAGGTAGATAAATAATTTTGAATGAGGCCAATCTTTCGGGGTTGGTCTTTTTTATTTTATTAAATTTTTAGGAGCTTAATCCGGCTATCCGCTGTATCTTTTTTTTTCAAAAAAAGGATGCCGCTTCTATCCGGGCTAGGAATTCAGTTTTTTTTCCAGAACATTTGTGTTTTCATTTTTTCCTCTTTGTAAAAAAAACTAATTTAGTAACATGAAAAGCCTTGATTGATGGGCATTCAGAAACCAAGATAATTTACCTATGAAAATATATACCAAGACAGGAGATAAAGGACAAACCGCTTTGTACGGCGGCACGAGAGTTTCAAAAGCCAGCGCACGAGTAGAAAGCTACGGAAATATTGATGAACTCAATTCCTTTATCGGAATTTCAAAGAGTCATATTACGGACGATGAAGTTTTAAAACAACTGAAAAAAATTCAGTTTGACTTATTTACAGTCGGTTCTGAAGCAGCAACTCCGGTTGATAAACTGATGTTAGCGAATGGGAAATCACGTCTTCCTTTAATTATTTCTGACACCGAAATTGAAGAACTGGAAAACTGGATGGATGCTTTTGAAGAAAAATTAGAACCATTACAATATTTCATCCTTCCGGGTGGAGGAAGATCAGCCACTTTTTTACATGCTGCGAGAACGATTTGCAGAAGAGCAGAACGCTCATTGGTTTTCTTAAATGAATCTGAAGAAGTACGGCCAGAATTGATAAAATATCTTAACAGACTTTCAGACTATCTGTTTGTTTTGGCAAGATATATATCAAAAATCAACAACGAACCGGAAGAATATTGGAATCCGAACGAGAGATAAAATGAAAAAAATATTTCTACTATTCATACTTTTATTTTCTCACTCTGTTTTTTCTCAGGATATTACGGTTTATCTTGATGAAGGAGATGAATTGATCTCTAAAAATAAATTTTCTGAAGCTGAAAATACTTTTAGAAAAGGTTTGAAAGAAAGTCCCGAAAATCCGATTTTAAAATCACAATTGGCTTTGACGTTGATCAATCAGGATAAGAATGATGAAGCGGAAAAAGTTATTACCGAAATTTTGACTATTCAACCTGAATTTACTGCTGCACTTTGGTATGGCGGAATCAATAATTTTAATAAAAAAGTACCGGATTTTAGAAAAGCAATTTCTTATTTTGAGAAAGCCTATCCTGTGATTGATGTAAATTCCTCACAATATTTTGCGGTAAATTATTACATCGGAAGATCTTACAGGAAGCTGTTGTACAGAGAAGGTTTAACGTATCATGAAGTCGACAGAATGCTCGAAACCTACAAGAAATACATAGAATTGCAGCCCAATGCCGAAGACATCATCGACGCAAAAAGTTTTGTAAAAAAAGTGGAAGAAAAAAGACCCGGTAAAAATGTAGGGAAATGGATCATCACAACAGAGCAAAACGTTGAAGAATTAATCAATAAAACAACAGCTCAATGACAAAAGTTTTATTATTCATCAACGGCGATGCTCCGAAATCATTTCCTGATCCTGAAAATTATGATTTGATTGCCTGTACTGACGGTGCATTTCATTATCTTAAAAATCTAAATTTCCCTTTAGAAAAACTGGATTTTATCTCTGGCGACTTTGATTCACATTCGGGAGTTGATGAAAATGTATATGAAGATAAATTTATTTACACTCCTGATCAGGAAAAGACCGATTTTCATAAAGCTTTAGAGATTATTGCAGAAAAAGGCTTTAAAAATATTGATGTTTTTGGGGGAAGTGGAGGAGAACAGGATCATTTTTTAGGAAATCTCACCGTTGCTTACACCTTTAAAGAAAATTTAAACATAAAATTTTATGACGAGTTTTCTGAATATTTTTTTATTCCTAAAACTTTTGTCTTGAAAGATGTAAAAAATAAACTCGTTTCACTATACCCTTTTCCAACTGTTGAAAAAGTTACAACAAAAGGTCTAAATTGGGCTTTAAATGATGAAAATCTGAGCATTACCTCAAGAATCGGAACGAGAAATTTTGCAATTAAAGAGAATGTTTCGATTGAATATCAAAGAGGAGATTTGCTGGTATTTGTCGGTCGAAATTATCTCTGATTTTTACATAGAAAATAACGATTTCAGTAATATAAAATCTGTGAAAACTTTAAGAAAATTTAAAACTAAAAAATCAAACTTTTTTAGCAATTTTGCATTCTTAATTCACTTGTCAAAAAATGAAAATAAAATACTCGGAACTTATTGATCAGACATTGTATTTTCCAACGGAAGAATTCAATGTTTCTGAGAACAATTTGTCTTTTCACGATATTCCTTTGATGGAAGTTGTTGAGAAGTTTGGAACGCCTCTTAAGGTAAGTTACCTCCCGAAGATTTCTCAAAATATTCAAAAAGCAAAAGGCTGGTTCAAGGAAGCTTTTGAGAAAATCGATTACAAAAAAAACTACAGATACTGTTACTGTACAAAATCCAGCCATTTCAAATTTGTGATTGAAGAAGCTTTGAAGAACGATATTTCTATCGAAACGTCTTCGGCTTACGACATGGATATTGTGAAATCGCTTTACAACGAAGGTAAAGTGACCAAAGATATTGAAGTGATCTGCAACGGTTTTAAAACTGACGATTATCTGGCGAAAATTTCAGATATGATCAACAGTGGTTTTGAAAACATTACTCCGATTTTGGATAATTACCGTGAGCTTGATAAATTAACGGAAAGCATCGATACCACTTTTGACATCGGAATCAGAATCGCTTCAGAGGAAGAGCCTAAATTTGAATTCTATACCTCAAGATTAGGAATCGGATACAAAGATATTATCCCATATTACAGCCAGAAAATTGCAGAACACCCGAATGCAAGACTGAAAATGCTTCACTTTTTCATCAATACCGGAATTAAAGACACGGCGTATTACTGGAATGAACTGTACAAATGTCTTCGAGTTTACGCACGTTTGAAGAAAATTGCTCCCGAAGTAAATTCATTGAACATCGGTGGTGGTTTTCCAATCAAAACTTCTTTGAATTTCGATTACGATTATCAATACATGGTAGAGGAAATCGTTTCTCAGATTAAAAAATTCTGTGAAGAGGAAGGAGTAGAAGAACCAAATATTTACACTGAATTCGGAAGCTTTACAGTAGGAGAAAGTGGCGCCAATTTATATAAAATCATTTCTCAGAAGCGTCAGAACGACAGAGAAAAATGGAACATGATCGATTCATCTTTCATGACTACACTTCCTGATACCTGGGCGATTTCCAGACACTTCATTATGCTTCCGTTAAACCGTTGGGAAGATTCTTACGAAAGAGTTTTCTTGGGCGGTTTGACTTGTGATTCTGATGATTATTATAATTCTGAACAGCATACGAACGCAATTTATTTGCCTGTTTTCAGCGATACAAAACCGTTATACATAGGTTTTTTCCATACCGGAGCATATCAGGAAACCATCGGAGGTTACGGCGGAGTTCATCACTGTTTGATGCCTCAGCCGAGACATATCCTGATTCAGAAAGATGAAAATGGAGAATTCCAATATGAAATCTTTAGAGAAAGACAGGAACCTGAAGATATTTTGAAGATATTGGGTTACTAAGTCATTCAATAGGAATGGGCTTTAGCCCGTTTTCATAAAATAAAAAATCAATTGGCTTTAGCCTAAACTTACAAAAGCAGCTCTCAGTTTTTTGAGAGCTGCTTTTTATTTAAAAGAATTTCGAAATCTTGCCAACTTCCAACTCAGAATAATCTGAAACGATAATATTCGCCAAACTGTAGTCCTGATTATGAGTATGCAGACTTTTATACGCTGCACAGAAAATATTGGCACGATTTGCCGCCAATATTCCGTTGGTAGAATCTTCAATGACCATACAGTTTTCAGTAGGTTCGTTTGCCATTTCAGCAGCCTTAATGAAAATCTCAGGATGAGGTTTTGATTCTTTCAAATCGGCACCGCTGATTTTTCCACTAAAATATTTTTCAAGTTCAAATTTTTCAAAAACCATGTTGATGGTCGTCATTGTTGCGGAAGATGCGAGAATCAGAGTAACTCCGTTTTCATAATAATGCTCGATAAGTTTTCTGACGCCGAGAATTAAATCAAACTCTTCATCATGATAGAAGTAATCTTTGAAGTGTGCTCTCTTGATGCCTGCAATCTCTTCAAAGGTTTGAGAAAGATTGAATTGATGAATTAACGTGTCACAAACTCTCTTCGTTGAAGCACCTGTGAACGATGTGTAAAGTTCTTCCGAAACCTCAATTCCCAATTGATTAAATGTTTTGAAATATGCTTTTCTGTGCAAAGGTTCTGTATCTACAATAACGCCATCCATATCGAACAGCACAGCTTTTAAGGACATGTATTGAATTTTTGACAAAGGTAGGGAAAATTGATTGGAAGCTTTAACCGAAAAAGAAACAAAAGATTCAACTGGAATATAAGATTATTAAAAGGAAGCAAAATAAGAGTATTACATTTTGCAAACTTCTGTAATTCTCTATTCCCAATCATTTCTTTTGTTCCTTTTGCGGTAAAAATCAGCAGTTCGCTTTCTTTTCATGTAATCAATAAACTACTTATCAATTAAATTAAATAAAAATTCCACACGAAACGGATTTTTTCTTTCGGTTTTTCTTTGGAAATTTGTGATACAAAACAAAATGTAAATGTCCACACAAGACGAAATAGATTATCAGAGAATTGCCAAAGCAATCCACTATATCCAAAGCAATTTTAAACTTCAACCCAATTTGGATGAAGTTGCTGAAAAGGCCAATTTGAGTCCGGCACATTTTCAGAAGATATTTACAGATTGGGCAGGAACAAGTCCAAAGAAATTTTTGCAGTTTATCAGCCTCGAGCATGCGAAAAGTTTATTAAAAGAAGAAAAAGCTACGTTGTTTGATGCAACTTTAGAGACAGGACTTTCAAGTACGAGCAGATTGCACGATTTGTTTGTGAAGATTGAAGGAATGTCACCTGCAGAGTATAAAAACGGCGGTAAAAATTTAAAGATCAGTTACAGTTTTTCTGAAAGCCCATTTGGAAAAATAATCACAGCTTCCACAGAAAAAGGAATCTGTTATATGGCTTTCGAAGAAGATAAAGAAAATGCATTGAGAGATTTACAAAATAAATTTCCCAATGCATCTTTTATGGAAAAGGAAGATGAATTTCAACAGAATGCTTTGTCAATTTTTAATAAAGACTGGACGAAACTCAACACGATAAAACTTCATTTAGAAGGGACCGATTTCCAGCTCAAAGTCTGGGAAAGCTTACTGAAAATTCCACTTGGAAAATTATCAACCTACGGAAATTTAGCGAATGAAATTGGAAATCCAAAAGCTTCAAGAGCAGTTGGAACGGCAATCGGAAGTAATCCTGTTGCATTTTTAATTCCTTGTCACAGAGTGATACAATCTTCGGGAAAAATTGGAGGTTATATGTGGGGAAGTGACAGAAAACAATTGATCATTGGTTGGGAAAGTGCGAAAATTTATTCTGATGATTCTGTTTTACTTTAAATAATTTTCTCCCGCAGATCACACAGATTTTCACAGATTTTTTGTGCTTATTCGTGAAAATATTTGTGCGATTTGTCTTTCAATATTTAATCTAAATAATAAATAAAACTGATGAATCTATTTGAAGAAATGCACGATTTTCCCATTAATATTCTTCCTAAAGATGGAAGAGTTGAGTATTACGGAAAGATCTTTTCTGATGCTGAATGTGGAAAATATTATCAATATTTATTCAATAACATTCTCTGGGAAAATGACGAGGCTGTGATTTTTGGAAAACTGATTATCACCAAAAGAAAAGTTGCTTGGTTTGGTGAAAAACAATTTGAATACACCTATTCCAATCGAACAAAATATGCTAAACTCTGGACTCCTGAACTATTGGCTTTAAAACAAAAGTGTGAAGAAGTTTCCGGCGAAACTTACAATTCATGCCTTCTGAATTTATACCACGATGGAAGCGAAGGAATGGCCTATCACAGCGACGGCGAAAAAGATTTAAAGAAACATGGAGCGATTGCTTCTCTCACTTTCGGAGCGGAACGCAAATTTTCTTTTAAACATAAATTCTCCAAAGAAAGAATTGATTTGATGCTTGAAAACGGAAGTTTACTCGTGATGAAAGGGACAACTCAGGAAAACTGGTTGCACAGACTTCCGCCAACCAAAAAAGCGATAACTCCAAGAGTAAATTTGACTTTCAGAACTATTGAAGAATGAATTTTAAACATAAGAATATATTAAATATAAAGTTTGCCATTCCGAAGGAATCTAAGCAATAGTATTAAAATTTAATCTCTAATAATTGCGTCGAGATTCCTACAGAATAACAAACTAAATGTTTATTTTATCTCGCAAATAGAGCAAATTTAGCAGATAGCTATTTTGAAAATCTGCGTCATCAGCAAAATCAGCGAGAGAAAAAATAAAAAAGCTGTTCAAATCGAACAGCTTTAAAATTTATTTCAAAACCTCAACCTCAATCGCAGAATCTTCAAAAACTTTAATAAACGCTTTAGTATAATCTTCCTTAGAAGCCATATTCGGATTGTCTAAAAATTTCTGTGGATTCACCGAGAAAAGTGGAAACCATGTTGACGAAATCTGGATTTGTATTTTATGTCCTTTCTTAAACGTATGCACAACATCCTGCAATCTAAAATTCACCGCAGTTTTCTGATTCACAACCAATGCTTCAGGTTTTTCTTTCGAATTTCTGAATCTTGCAGGCATAATTTCGCTTCGTACCATCTGATGATAATTTCCGTAAATCACACCTTCTTTCTTTTCCTTTGGTTTAAAATCTTGTGGATAAACATCAATTAATTTCACTGCAAAATCTGCATCTGTGGAACTTGAAGCGATATTTAATTTAGCTAAAATTTCTCCTGCAAAAGTCATGTCTTCCGTCAAAACTTCTGTTGTGAAAGTCAGAACATCAGGTCTTCCGACTGCAAAACGCTGATCTTCCGACATGTAATTTCTTGGAGTAAATCCGTTAAAATCTTTAAGATTATCCGAACTTAAAACCGGATTGTTTGGGTCGCTGTAATATTCTGAAGCACCTTGTCCGGCGGTGTTTTTTAAAGTTTCATTCGCTAAATAGAAGTTGACTTTCTGAGAATTTTTTGGTGGATATTGCGCAAATTCTTTCCATTCTTTTGCTCCGGTGTCGTACATCATCGCTTCGGGTAAACCTGCGTCCTGCTTAGAGTTTCCTTTTAAATAATGATTGAAAAATTTGGTCTCCAAATTCTTTTGGTAGTATGTGGCAATACTATCACCGAAATAAGTTTGATTATGAAAATGTTTTCCATCTTCACGTCCCCAGCCACCATGAGAAAAAGGTCCCATAACAATCGTATTTTTGGCTTTTGGGCTTGTTTTTTCAATCGTTTTGTAAATATTTAGCGGTCCGAAAAGATCTTCGGCATCGTACCAACCTCCAACTGTCATTACGGCATGATTGATATTTTTAAGATGAGGTAAAAGACTTCTTTTCTGCCAGTATTCATCGTAATTCGGGTGATTCATAATTTCGGTCATGAAGAAGTTGGCTTTGTAATATTTGTCATATCCATCTTTCAAAGTTCCCATATCTCTGTAGAATTTAAGACCGTCTTCTGAAGTAGCTTTAATCATAGAATCTGAATACCAAGCTTTGTTTTCAGCCTTTGTTTTCTGCACTCCGAAAACAGGGAAGGTTCTGAAATAACCCAACATAAATTTTCCGTTATGAAGAAAATCGTCATTCCAAAAATCTGAAATAGGAGCTTGAGGTGAAGATGCAACCAAAGCCGGATGTTGCGCCAAAGTTCCTACAGCGGTGTAAAATCCGGGATATGAAGTTCCGTATTGTCCTACTTTTCCGTTATTGTCTTTGATGTTTTTAATTAACCAATCAATGGTGTCATAAGTATCGGTGCTTTCGTCGACATCTTTTTTTGTTTTACGCTCAACCTGTGGCGTCATGTTGGTAAAAGTTCCTTCACTCATATATCTTCCTCGCACATCCTGAAATACAAAAATGTATTTGTCTTTCATCAAATATTGATTCGGACCGAGTTTGTTTCTGTATTCATTTTCACCATATGGCGCAATGCTGTAGCAGGTTCTCTGCATCAGAAAAGGATATTTTTGCTTTTTCGAAATATCTTTTGGAATATACACCGCAGTGAAAAGTTTTATACCGTCACGCATCGTGATATAAAATTCTTTTTTAGTGAAATTATCTTTGACAAAAGAGTCAGATGGAGTGCTGCTTTGTGCTTTTCCGAAAATAAAAACCAGAATTAATAAAAAAGAAAAAGGAATCTTCATAATTGAAATTTGCGGCTAATTTAAATAAAATTCTTCTTTATATTTGAGATAAATTTTAATATAGATGGCTATATGGCAATATACTTTAATATTAATTCCAATTGATAATTTTGAAGAAAATTACAAAGAGTTTATCAGTCAGATAGAAACTGATTACAGAAAGGAAACGTATTTTTTTTGGAAAAACTTTTATTTAAACAAGAAATTGATTAGTGAGAAGATTGATTATCATATTTCTGAATATAAAAGAGAAACAAAAAATTCGATTTTTTGGAAGGGCAATGTCGAAAAATTTCAAGACAACGATTGCAGTTTGTTTTTTGAAGGAGATAGTATAAAAGAATTTACTATTCGATTCGATATTAGAAATAAGGAAAATACAGAAAAATTCGTTGAATTAATTTTGCAATTAGCAGTTGAGCATAAACTTAAATTGATGAATTTAAAATATCGTTTTTTTGAACCTCAAAAGGAATTACTATTAAAAGATATCATGGATTCTAATGCAAACAAATTTCTGAGCAATCCAGAGGATTTTTTAAAATTACTTACGGGTAATAAATTCTAATAAAAAAACATGGTGAATGCTTTACTTTACTTCTAAAAAAGAAAATGATCAGAATTTCTCCTGATCATTTCTAAATATATAAAGGTTTGGTTTGGTCTTTCCCAGTGCGGTAATGCGACGGAAACTTACAATCAAAATCGTTGCCAAAATTTACTTTTTTAATTAATTTTTTAAAATACTTGTAAATATAATTCGTGAATAAAAAAACACCTCCAAAAGAGGTGTTAGCTATTTATAAATGCGAAATTAAACTTATGCTTTCAAATATCTTGAGTATGCGTAACCTTCCTGCCCGTCAGCAGTTTTTACTTTCCACCAATCGTCAGAAGTTTGCTCCACCAAAGTTACTGAAGAACCTTTTGCAGCTTTGCCAACAATAGCAGCTTCCGTAGAAGGCTCTTGTCTGATGTTCAGGTTAGAGTCTTCTGTTGCAATCGTAAGTGCTGCACCTGCTGCAAGACCTGCAACCTGTACATCGATATTGATATCTGAAGCAGAATAGGTAGAGTCGATTGCTCCTAACGCGTTCCAAACTGCATCTTTTGCTGCAGTATTAGATGCGTTTCCTGAAACATAAAGAATACCGTCTTGCTCCTGAACCTGAAGATTTGAAACTCCCGCAGACTGAGCCGCAGAAACCACACTTGAATATTTATCTTGTAATGTGCTCATCTCTAGTTATTTTACAGTATAGTTAAAGTTTACTTTTCCAACTTTCAAAGCATCTACAGATTCTTTGATTTTTCTAGCTTGTACAGAAGATGCAGTTCCTGTAAGAGTCAATTCTCCATTTACTACTTCTACGTTTACAGATGGGAAATCTTTCAATGCATCTTTCACTTTTTGCTGAACCATAGGATCTACAGCAGCTGTAGTTTCTACCGGTGGTGGAGGTGGAGCTACCTCAGCGATAGTCGCCATATCGTGTACATCTTTTACTCCTTTGATTTCTTTTAGAGATTTGATAGCTGCGTCTTTTTCAGCTTGTGAAGCAAATGTTCCTCCTAAGTGAGCAACACCTTCTTTTACTTCTACTGTTGCAGCAGGGTTAGCAGCAACAATTGTAGTAGCTGAGGTCTGAAGATCAGCATCAGATACTTTCTTTTTACACGAAATAGATCCAAACGATACTGCCAAAGCTAAGGCAGACATTGCGATTGTTTTTTTCATAATTGATTTTATTTAATGTTTTAATTAGACTCAAATGTAATAATAAAATCTATACCATTGATCTAAAAAATAAATAAATATATCAAGGTTTTAATTTAATCGTTTCATTATCTGTATATTAATTTTTTCTCATTGAATTTTAAGTAATTTTAACATAAGTTTAGGCCTCATCAATAAAACCATTATATTTGTGGCTATTGAACTCTATATATGAAAGGACAGAATAAATTATTTATAGCAATTATCATTGCATTGGTTGTGGGCGTTGCAATTGGTGGATTTGTACATATTCAATATCCTGAAAGTGCGATACCATTCTCTCAAAACATTAAACTTTTGGGAACCATTTTCATCAGATTGGTACAGATGATTATTGCGCCATTAGTTTTTACAACTTTGGTGGTTGGAATCGCCAAAATGAGTGATATCAAAATGATCGGAAGAGTAGGTTCTAAAGCGATGCTTTGGTTTATTTCAGCTTCTTTGGTTTCTCTTTTTATCGGTTTGATTTTGGTAAATTGGTTAGAACCGGGACACGTTACTAAGCTTCCTATTCAGGATGCAGCTTCTGCCGATGAGCTTTTAAAATCGAGCAAGGGTTTTTCTCTGGAAGACTTTGTAAAACATATTATTCCTAAAAGTATTTTTGAGGCTTTTGCAACCAATGAAGTTCTTCAGATTGTGGTTTTCTCCATAATGTTTGGAGTTGCTTTAGCAAATTTGGGTGACGAATATGCGCAGCCTGTCATCAAATTATTTGATGTCATTGCTCATGCAATCCTGAAAATGGTAGGATATATCATGTGGTTTGCACCGCTTGGAGTTTTAGGAGCAATCGCTGCTGTTGTTGCTACCAATGGTTTTGAAATATTTAAAGTCTACGCAATTTATCTCAGAGACTTTTTCTTTGCGATCGCAGTGTTGTGGGCTGTACTTTTATTGGTTGGATATCTGATTTTAGGCAAACGTCTTTTTGAATTATTAAGAAGAATAAAATCTCCATTATTAATTGCT
Organism: Chryseobacterium sp. C-71; assembly: GCF_020911865.1. Lineage (NCBI taxonomy): Bacteria > Pseudomonadati > Bacteroidota > Flavobacteriia > Flavobacteriales > Weeksellaceae > Chryseobacterium > Chryseobacterium sp. C-71. The sequence goes on along the minus strand of NZ_CP087131.1, from coordinate 1,346,042 downwards.
TTCTCTACGACGAGTTCTGAAGCTGTTTTTCCTAAATTGGTTGAAGAATTAGAAAGATTCGGATGTAACAATAGAGTAGTGTCGTTTATTTTACCTTTAGGATATTCATTTAATTTGGATGGAAGCATGATGTACATGACTTTTGCATCAATCTTCATCGCTCAGATCTACGGTATTGAAATGTCAGTAGGACAACAAATCACCATGCTTTTAGTTTTGATGCTAACTTCTAAAGGGATTGCCGGAGTTCCGAGAGCTTCTTTGGTCATCATCGTGGCAACCTGTTCTATGTTCGGAATTCCACCGGAAGGAATCGCCTTAATTTTACCGATTGACCATTTCTGCGATATGGCGAGAAGTATGACCAATGTTCTAGGAAATGCTTTAGCAACGTCTGCAGTTTCAAAATGGGAAGGGCAACTAGATAATCACGGTGGAGATATGTAAAATATTAATTTAACTTAAAAAAACGGTCAATAGAGAATTTCTTCTCTGTTGACCGTTTTTTTTATGAAATTTGTATTACTTTGCTGAGTGAAACGCCTTTGCGAACAAAAAATATTTTCAATCATTTAAATAGAAACTTTGCGAACTTGCGTTAAAAATAGATTAAGAACCTATCATTAAATGAATTTACAACAACATAAAAAGACAATTGCTGATAAAGGATTTTCTGTTATCAGCAATGTTTTTTCTACGGAAGAAATTGAAAAAATAAGTGATGTCATTCAAAATATTGACACTTCAAAAGAAACATTCAGAAAATCTGAAGATCTTTTTGCAATCAGACAGTTTTTAAAGGAAATTCCTGAAGTGAAAGATTTGATTTTTAATAAAAATTTAAAAACTATTATTAAAGAAATTTTTGGAGAAAACTATTTTGTAGTAAAAAGCATTTACTTTGATAAACCTGAAAAATCCAATTGGTACGTTGCCTATCATCAGGATTTGACGATTTCGGTTGATAAGAAATTAGAATTGGAAAATTTCGGTCCTTGGACGACCAAACAGAATCAGTTTGCTGTTCAGCCACCTTTAGATATTCTTGAAAATATTTTTACCATAAGAATTCATTTAGACGATACCGATGAAAATAATGGTGCATTAAAAGTAGTTCCGAAATCTCATTCAAAAGGAATTTACAGACCCGAAACAATCGATTGGGATGTTGAAACAGAAACCATCTGCAACGTCAATAAAGGCGGAGTAATGATTATGAAGCCGCTTCTTCTTCACGGTTCAAACCGAACAACAAATGGTAAAAAGAGAAGAGTGATTCATATTGAGTTTTCAGATAGAGAATTGCCGGATGAGTTGCAGTGGTCGGAAAGAATGAATTAATATTGCTCATGATTAGTAATAAAATGTAAGTTTTAAAGTGTGTTTGTCATTCCGGAGGAATCTCTACGTTGTAATTTAAATATAAACGTTGTTGAGATTCCTGCGGAATGACAAACTATGCGTTCATTATTACTCTAACCAATAAAAATAAAAACCTCTTCCAAATCGAAAGAGGTTTCATTATTTAAATCAAAAATTTTACTTCACAGAAATCTCATCCACAAAAATATAAGCATCTCCACCTGCGCCTTGATGCCATTCCGGAAGTTTTCCAAAATGATACGCTTTTACTTTCAGATAACGGGCTTCGGTAGGAAGAACTTCAGTTGTAAAATCTTTTATCTGAACATTTTCATCTTTAGCGTCAATGTTATTTTCCAAAGTTTTCAGGAGAATGAAAGTTTTTCCATCCATTGAAGCGTAATATTCGACTTTCTTTGGCATTAAAATCCATGCTCTGCTGTCTTGAAGATATGTCGAAGAAATTTGATTGATCTGCTGAGGCGATTTAAAATCAATAATGGCTTCAAACGTTTGTCCTTGGTAACCTTGCCATTCGCCTTTTCTCCAGTTCACGTCGCCGTTGATTCCGTCGATGATCGCCAGTTTTCCACCTGCTGTGTACTGCGGATTTACCGTTGCATTAATCGTTACGTCCCAATGATTTGGTCTTTTATTGAAATTAGATGTTGTAATCGAACTCTTCTCACCATTTCTTTCAGCATAAGTAGAAACTTGTGTTGTTTTGCTGATGGTAAATGGTTCTTTATACACTTTAAAAGTCTTTCTAACGTTGGCATCATTTTCATCCATCGTCATGTAATAGACTTTATCTTTTTCGTTCAATGGTGTGATTTTCACCTGAGTCGTAAAATCAAACAATCTGTCGGCAGCAATGACCGGAGAAGCGGTTTGTTCAGGATATTTTAAATCTTTCGCAACTTTTACATTTTCAAAACCTAAATGTTTAAGCTCACTTTTTGGAGTACTTTTCGTAATAACTCTTGTCGTACCGTCTTCTAAATATAATTTAATTTCATCAAAATAAGGTGTTACCGTTTCCCATTCAGGTTTCCCTGGAGTAACTGAATAAATTCCCATTGAGCTTAAAATAAACCATGCGCTCATCTGTCCACAATCTTCATTTCCAATCAAACCATCCGGAGCATTTTTGTAGAAATTATCTAGAATATATTTTATTTTCGCTTCTGTTTTCTGCGGTTTGTCAACGAAATTATAAAGGTAAGCGATGTGATGACTCGGTTCGTTTCCCTGTGCATATTGTCCCATCAATCCTGTAATATCAACTTGTTCTCTTCCTGTCGTTTTATCAGAAGCTGAGAAAATCGCATCAATAAATTGTTCAAATTTTTCTTTTCCGCCATGGGCTTCAATCAATCCCGGAATATCCTGCGGAACGGAATAAGAGTAATGCCACGAATTTCCTTCTGTATAATTATTGTTGACTTCACTTGGGTCAAATGGCTCATACCAGTTTCCGTTTTTTCTTGCCTGCATAAAACCGTTGTTCGGATTGTAAAGATTTTTCCAGTTTTGAGAACGTTTCATGAAATATTCGTAATCTTCTTTTTTGTTTAAAATCTTCGCCATCTGAGCAATACACCAGTCATCATAGGCATATTCTACAGTTTTAGAAACACTTTCATGCTCATCATCAATACTGATGTAGTTATTTTGTTTGTAAGCATTTAAACCAAAAATATCCTTCATTGCTGAATTTTTTGAAGCCTCAAACGCTTTTTCATAATCAAAACCTGTAATTCCTTTAGCCATCGCATCTGCAATGACTGAAACTCCGTGATAACCGATCATACATTCCGTTTCATTGGAAGCGAGTTCCCAAACCGGAATTCTTCCACCCTGTTCACGTTGCTTAATAAAAGTGTTAATGAAATCTGCCGTTCTTTTTCTGTCGATTAAAGTCATCAACGGATGCGCTCCTCTGAAAGTATCCCAAAGCGAGAAAACAGAGTAGTACCCGAAATCCTTCGCCATATAGAATTTATTGTCTCTCCCGCGGTATTTTCCGTCAACATCCATATTAATGTTGGGTTGCGTGAAAACGTGGTACAAAGCGGTGTAGAAAACCGTCATTTTATCTTTGTCGGCAGATTTAACTTCAATTTTGGATAGTTCTTTGTCCCAATCTGCAACTGCCTGGTTTTGAATTTCGTTGAAATTATTCGATTTTCCTTCAGCAAGCATATTTTTTCCGGCACCTTCATAACCTGTTGGAGAAATCGCCACTTTCACACTGATTTTTTCACCTTTCTTAACCGCTGAAGTTAATGCTAGAACTAATTTCGTTCCGGAAAAAGTATTGTTTTCATTCTCACCGTTGAATTCCTTTTTTGAAATCTTCATCGGTTTTGAAAACTCAATTCTTGCATAAATGTGTTGGTTCGTCGCCCAGGCTTCACTTCTTCTGAAAACTTCGATGGTTTTACTGTCGATGATTCTTACTTCACCTTCCAATAATTTATCTCTGTGATTTAAATCTAAAATAATATTGCCATTTCCGGCTTTGTTAAATTTATATTCATGATAGCCGACTCTTTTTGTCGTGGTTAAACGCACGTCGATGTTGTGTTTGTCTAATTTAACCGAATAAAATCCGGCAGTTGCTTTTTCGTTTTTATGCGAAAATTTTGATGAATATTCTTTTGGCGTTAAACCCGGATTTCCCATTGTAGGCATCAGCATAATGTCTCCGTAATCCGAAACTCCCGTTCCGTTGAGGTGCGTATGAGAAAATCCGTAAATCACCGAATCTGAGTAGTGATAACCGCTACAGCCATCCCAGCTTCCGTCGATTCTGGTGTCGGGTGAAAGCTGAACCATCCCAAAAGGCACTATTGCACCGGGAAAAGTATGACCGTGACCGCCTGTTCCGATAAACGGATTAACGTATTGAGAATAATTCTGAGCCTGTAAATAAAGGGTGAAAATAGAAAAAAAAAGTACGAATTTTTTAGAACTCATTGTAAATAATTTGATGTAAAAATGGTCTTAATTGATTTTAACAAATCTAACAAAAATCAACTACATATTGAAGATTCGTAAATAAATTTATTAATAAGCTAAGTAAGGAATCACCATAAAGTAGTATATCAATCAATCTATAAATTACCTAAATTTGATTATAACTAATAATTACAAACGCCATGAACTTTAAATTAATTGAAGTCGCCATCGGGCTTATCTTCGTGTATCTTTTACTCAGCATTTTTGCGATGGTTTTTATGGAAATGATCTCTACATTTCTGCGAATGAGAGGCGAGTTGCTGAAAAATACAATTGAAAAAATGCTTTTTAATAAGAATGAAAATCCAGAAAAAATCAACAAATTTTATGATCAGCCGCTTGTACTTTTTCTGGGTGATGATGTGACAACGTGGTCATTTCTGGATCGATTTATTTCAAAAAAATTTAAAAAGCTTCCCAGTTATCTTAAGTGTGAAGATTTTTACAGCACGTTTCTCACTTTTATCAATGATGAAAAATTCTCAGATTCTCTCACAGAAATCGAAGAGAAAATCTCTGCCGCTCCATTTGCTGAAAATACAAAATCACATCTCCGTTTTCTAATTCAGAAATCAAAAGGTGATGTCGTGAACTTTAAGAAGGAAATCTCTGCATGGTTTGAAGAATGTATGGCTCGTGCAAACACCTGGTATTCCAGAAAAGTACAGTATATCTTACTTTTCTTGGGTTTTGTAATTGCTGTTTCGGTAAATGGAGATACTTTGAGAATGATTCAAAAACTTAATAACGACGAAAAATTAAGAAATGAACTGGTAAAATCTGCAAGTGATTACATAAAGGAAAATCCTGATGCTCCTAAAGTTAAAACAGATGTAATTAAAACAAAAATAGGAGAAGAGTACAACAACCTCATCAGCGAATCTCATCAATTATTAGGTTGGGAAAAGAATTTGGATAAAAAATATTTTGATGATAAGCTAGACTTTCAGAATATTTTAGTTAAAATTTTCGGATTTTTACTCACAGCTGTTGCTATAAGTCTGGGTTCAAATTTTTGGTTTGATCTGCTCAAAAGACTTTTGAATATCAGAACTTTAGGAAAACCAACACAAAAATAATTTTGCCATGATTTTATATCTGTTTCTAATTGTTGCGCTCGCATTCATTGGCGCATATTTTTACGACAACTATTCTTCTTCATCAAGAAAAAATGAAGAGATTATTAAGAGTACAAGTATTCAATTTCCATACTATTTTGTTCCTCAGAAAGCTGTACAATGGTTTGATTTTTCAGGGCTTATCAATACTTTTAGGAGAGTTTCTCTGTCGGCAGATATTTTATCGGTTATTGATAAAAGGGAAGTTCAGACTGCGATGGGAAAAGATTCCGGAAAAGAACTTATCGAGAACAAATTCAATGCTTCCAAGGATGAGTTTTGGTTTGATTTTGTAGCGGATACTGGTGATGGTTTCGATCCTACGACTACTGTTCTTTATCACATGACTAGAGATTCTTACAATTATGAATACGAAAACCGGAATGATAACAACAAAGAAAAAATCACTTTAAACAGAGGTTATGCTTTGGTGATTGGCGGAGACCTGGTGTATCCTGCAGGTTCTGAAATGAATTACAGAGACCGATTCAAAGGACCCTTAAGATTTGTAGCATCAGCTACTGGAAAAGAAAGTCCGATATTGATTGCTACACCCGGAAATCATGATTGGTATGATGGTTTGAGTGCTTTTTTCAGACTGATGTGTCAGCAATGTAAGATTGGGGGTTATAAAACGGTGCAGAACAGAAGTTATTTTGCGTATTCTTTGAGAAAAAATGTTCATTTATTAGGAATAGACAATCAGCTTTTAGGTGATATTGATATTCCGCAGATGGATTTTTTCACCAGATATGTCAAAGATAACTCGCCCGAAAATTCTAAAAACCATATTATTCTTATCATTGCAGAGCCTTATTGGTACAATTACGATATTAAAGACCGCTACAAAAGAAGACAGAGAATGGATAGTCTCGAATTTATCATTCGCAGGCTTACTAATGCAGTTGTCAATCTTAAAAATAATTCCGAAATTATTTTCGATGTTATTGTAAGTGGTGACATACATCATTATTCGCATTATGAGATCGGTCAAAATCCTCAAAACGATAGTATAAACACAAAACATCTTATCACATCAGGCGGTGGTGGAGCATTTGGTCACGTCACCGATTTTTTGAAGGATAAAATAGCAATTCCGATATTGAACAAGGCTTCGGAGAAAGGAGTTGATTATGAATTGAAAAAAGTATATCCCTCTAAGGGAAAATCGCGTAAAAAAGTATTTTGGAATCTTATTTTCTTTATTCTGAATTACAAATTTACTGCTTTGATGCTTTTCTTTTCTCTTGCAATCACGTACATCTATAACTACAATGAAGATTTTATTCTTAGATTGATCATGTTATCGTTTTTCCCGCTAGTCCTGAATCTTATTGTGAATCAGGTGGCAAATCCGGAATGTTCAAATAAAGAAAAATGGATTAACAGGATTTCACATTTTGTGCTTTTTTCCGTCTCATTGGCTATCCAGATTTTTATATTTTACATCATTCCTAAATATGGAATTATCAATTTAAATGATATACAAATTTCGTCAAACATTGGTTTTATAAAAAAATGGCTGATTATTCCTGATAAGGCAGAATATTTCATTTTTCAGTGGGTAGTTTCCGGTATTTTGCAGTCACTCATTTTCGGGTGGTACATATTTTTTAGTTATCGGTTTTTCAAAGTTCATATCACAGAGGTTTCTTCAGGGAAAGTAAATAAAAATGATAAAAACTTTCTGAAGTTTAAAGTGACAGATACCGAAATTGTAATTTATGTAATTGGGATCGAAAAGTCTTACAACTGGATGTCGGTACTCAAAAAGAAAAAAGCTTCCGACTTACAAAACGATATGAATAATAAAGATCCGAAAGATTTTCTGAAAGATAATTTTGACATCGATGCGGATGAAAATGTGAAAATAATTGATAAAATAACCATAAAACTATAAAACCATGAGTACAAATTCAAATCAATCAAATGAAGGTTCGAATGAAGCTTTAATTTCTTATCAACAACTTAGAATGTTTATCGGAGTATTGGGACTTTTTCTATCATTAATGCTGTTTGTAACTACATTTTTATTGAATGATGAATCTCCTTTTAAGGTAAGTATCAGTCATTATTATTATAGTTTTGGACATATAATTTTTGTAGGAACACTTTGTATCATGGGAGGATTATTCGGAACATACAGAGGCAAACGAAAATATGAAAATATGATTTCAAATATTTGTGGAATTCTTGCAGTATTAGTCGCTGTTTTTCCGACAAAATTTGAAGGCTACGGAGGAAGCGTTTATATCCATGTAGAAAATTACGAAGAATGGTTTTCTTATGTGCATTATGCAAGTGCAGGATTGCTTTTCGCACTTTTTTCTGTTTATTGCTTTGCGTTTTTCCCAAAAACTGATGATGTGCCTGCAACTCCTCAAGAAATATTAAAGAAAAAACGTAGGGATATTTATTACAGAATTTGTGGTTGGGGAATTATCTTCAGTATTTTATTCATCGGGTTTATTGCCGTTATGGATCTTAGTAAAGATATAATTGTATCCAGCATGTTTTTGACATACTCAACTTTGATTTTTGAAACTACGTCTTTATTTTTCTTCTCCACTTCGTGGCTTTTAAAATCAAGCTCAACATGGAAAATAAAAATGTCTTTTTTCAGATAGCGCAAAATTTCAGGATTTATTTCACAATTTTCTTCCGTAAAAGAATTTGTCTATCTGTCTCTTTATTGATTCTAAATAGCTAAAATTTCCGTAAATTTGTAGACAATTTATATTTTTATGTTGACTAAAGAAAAAGTTCAGGATTTCCTTAAAGAAATAGAAGTGGATGATTTGGTGAGTAACTTTCAGGTAATGGGCAGCGATGTGTATATCGACATGACCGCTCATTCACCGGCAATGCACGAAAAAAAGAAGCTTGAGGCAGCAATGAAACAGGCTTTTGCAAGTGAATTTGGAGAAGAGATTAATTTAAAGCTAAAAATAGTTTCTCCCGAGCCAAGCGAAGTTCAGCTAAGTCAGATCAAAGGAAAACAAATCCCTGGAATTCAAAATATTATCGCCATCGCATCCGGAAAAGGAGGGGTTGGTAAGTCTACTGTTGCTGCCAATCTTGCGGTAACTTTAGCAAAAATGGGTTTTAAAGTCGGGATTTTAGATGCCGATATTTACGGGCCATCTGTTCCTACAATGTTCGATACAGAAGGTCAGAAGCCAATTTCTGTTGACGTCAACGGAAAAAGCTTAATGAAACCTATCGAAAATTACGGTGTGAAAATGCTTTCCATCGGATATTTTTCAGGAGCAAATCAAGCGGTGGTTTGGAGAGGTCCGATGGCTTCAAAAGCTTTGAACCAGATGATCAGAGATGCAGCTTGGGGAGAATTAGATTTCTTGTTGATCGACCTTCCTCCGGGAACTGGGGATATTCATTTGTCTATCATTCAGGAAGTTCCGGTAACGGGAGCAGTGATTGTAAGTACACCTCAACATGTTGCTTTGGCGGATGTTAGAAAAGGTATTGCAATGTTTAATATGGAAAGTATCAACATTCCTGTTCTTGGATTGATAGAAAATATGGCATATTTTACGCCGGAAGAATTACCTGAAAATAAATATTATATCTTTGGAAACCAGGGAGCGCAATATTTGGCAGATGATTTAAACATTCCTGTTCTGGGTGAAATTCCGTTGATTCAGAGCATTAGAGAAGCGGGAGATGTGGGAAGACCTGCAGCGCTTCAGGAAGGTTCTAAAATTGCAGAAATTTATACAGAAACTGCAAGAAAAATGGTAGAGAGTTTAGTAGAAAGAAATAAGTTTCTACCACCTACAGAAGCCGTGAAAATCACGACGATGGCAGGTTGTTCACCGAAAAAATAAATAATGATTTCAAATTAATTTTTGAAAAACCAAATTCGAATATGGAGACAAATATAGCACACGAACAAACTGTAACCAAGGTAATGGAAGCTCTTGAAAGCATCCGTCCCTTTTTAAATAAAGACGGTGGCGATATCGAGCTTTTGGATGTAAAAGATAATACCGTTTTTGTAAAACTTCTGGGAAACTGTTCAGGTTGCTCTCTTAATTTCTCAACTTTGAAATTAGGGGTAGAAAATACCATCAAACAACACGCTCCCGAAATTGAAAAGGTAGTGAATGTAGAATAAAAAATACGACGATATATTTTTTGAAGACAGATCTTGAAGGTCTGTCTTTTTTTGTTAATCAATTCAGTAGAAACGGGCTTTAGCCCGTTTTGAAATTAAAAAATTCCATTGGCTTTAGCCAAAATTTACTGTACATACATTCCTTTCTACTGGAATATTATTATTTTTGAATTTGACGGGAAATACTTAAAGCTAAAATGAAGAAACAAAACCCTGCAAATAGTAATATTCTAGAACTTCATCTTGAAAATCTTATTGAGAAATCATATCAAAATGACTTTGGAATAGATTTAGAGAAAATCCATCGTTCAAAAAAGCCTCGGTATGGAAATGAGAAAAGACTTCTTAAGGAGATAAATGAAAATAGTAGAATTGTTTTTCAAGATGGAATTAGTAAAGAATTTAAATTAATAAATTATAACGGACTTAACTATTTGATCGGAGATAAATCTGCTTATCCTTGTTCAGACATTGTCAGAATTGGGAATGGAATGAACTGGGTTATGTGTTACGCATTACCAAATAATCATAACATATCCGGAGAAACGGATATTAGAAAATCTGGAATTATTCTTCATTATTTTTCAGAAGTAATTTCACAGTTTAAAACTGAAGAGGAATTTAAAAGATTTGTAAACGCTGTTGAATTTGCATTTGGTGAAAACGAATGGTTTAATAAAAATAACTTTATTTTAAATCATTATCGGAACGTAAAGTTTTGGACGAGGAAAGAAAAGATAGATAAAATTTTGAGTGAAGGATTGGTTTCACCAAGAAAATATCTAATATATATTCTTTTCAAAAAAGAGAATTTAAAAACTGAAAAGATTATTCATAGTCTTTTAAGAAGTTTATCATTTAGTACTAAGACAATAATTAATGATGAATTATTTTTAGAATTTTTAGATCAATTGAATTTAGAGGAGATTGAAGAATTCTTTTGCTTGGATTATCTACGCAGTAATACTAAAATTGATAAAATTTCATATACTCTTTTAGGAGATATGTTAGTCATAAATAATAACTACAGTAGACAATATGTAGATTGGGACAAGAAAATTTTTATTTCTGATGAGGTTAAAAAGATTTTTTATTCTCGTCTAAAAAACAATTATCGAAATTTAGAAAATCATATTCGGCAGGAAAAAGGATTTGATGAAGTTGGTAGTTATGTCTTGGAAAAGCATTTGCTTCAGCTAGTGTCGAAAGAATTCCCAAATTATGCCATTATAAGTCAACATTCTCCTAAATGGCTGCAAGGACAAAGGTTTGATATTTTTATTGAAGAATTACAGGTAGCCATTGAGTATAACGGTATTCAACATTTTAAATCAATAGATTTTTTTGGTGGCGATGAAGGTTTAGCTAAAACTCAATTTTTGGATAATCAAAAACGAGAACGATCTTTAAAAAATGGAGTGAAAGTCTTTAATATTGATTACAATCAAGATTTTAATGAAAGTTTTTCAAAGTTGATTATTTCACTCAAAAATTTAAAAATTTAAAATTGCTTCTTATGAATAAAAACAAAAAGCCCCGAAAAATCTCGAGGCTTCATTAAAATCAAATATGAAAATTTTACTTTACAATTACTCTCTTCACTTCTCCTTCTGAAGTTTTAATTAAATAAACTCCGGTGTTTAGTTTTGAAGTGTCGATGGTTAAGGCAGATTTTTCTTTTCCAAGAAGTTTTCCGCTCATGTCATACAATTCATAACCCTGAGCTCTGTTGAAATATAAGGTGTTTCCTTTGTTCACAGGATTCGGGAAGATGTTGAAGGTTGCTTTCTCGGTTTTAACTTCACCCGTAGATAACGTTGACGAAAGGGCAACTTCATACATCGACAAAGTTCCGCTGATCTCGTTGGCAACGATAACGTAACCTTTTCCGTTATTCATATTTGCAGGCGGAATGTACGTGATTCCTTCCGGACCGTTGTCTCCTCCAAATGCAGAAGTTGATCTTGAATGTTTGTAATCTACAAAAATCACGTTGTTCGGATCTGTAACGTTATAAACCATCACACCGCCGGTTCTTTCCAAAGTGATGAATGCGAAAGTCTGCGTTCCGATGGTTCCTAAAGTTACGCCTTCCGGTTCAGGACCTTTTGCACGACTTCGGGTTTTGGCTCCGTTGGCTTCGTTATCGGCATTGAAAATCAATGGATGGTAGGCTGCAGTGTGTCTTTCAAACTGATCTCCGCTATCGAAAACTAACTGTTTGGTATCTGTATTGAAAATTGAGAATGATCTTGCTCCCAAAGCATGAATTTCTTCGTATTCAGCATCACCATCTGTATTTCCGTTGACACTTGTTGTTCTGAATCTTCCTAGATTATGAGAAGCTTTTAAAATCGAAGCATTCGGGAAAACTGTTGAATCTAAACCATATCCATTGGCTCCCACTGTTGTTCTTTCACTAAATCCGCCTAAATCTTTTTCGTCTCCTTCGTTTGCAGTAACCAGATAATTGGTATTTCCGATTTTATAAGATGCCATTGCATCTGGATTGTAATACGCTTTTACAGGCCAGTTGGCAATCAAAACTTCACCGTTATTGTCTGAAGCGTCGAAGCCGTTTCCGGGAAGACTCATGTCTTTTTTACCTAATCCCCAAATTCCAGTCAATGCTTTTGTCGCTAAATTAACCTCAATGATCGCATTGTTTTCCTGACAAGAAACCCATGCCTTCTGGCTGTCCGGACTGATAGCAATGTATTCAGGTTCTAAATCCTGAGCCAAAGTGCTCGTTGACTTTACTTTTCTTCCTCCGGTCGCTGCCAAAGTAGCTTCCGTTCCGTTAAACTGAGTGAATCCAAGTGTGGTAACATTCGTTTGCGTCAAAGCCTGAATTCCTGCCACCGTCAAAGTAGGTACGTCAATAATGCTGATTGAACCTTCGGGATCTACTGTGTAGGCATCGTTGGGTTCGCCTTCGTTGGCAGTCATTACTTTTGTTCCGTCTGGTGTAAACGTGATCATGTCTGGCAAAACGCCAACGTTAAGTTGTTTCAGGAAAACTCCATTAATGTCGAAAAATACAACCGAACCATTTCCTTGAGGATTTGTTCCGTTCGGAGAAGCTACTGCGATAATTCCGTTCTTTACTGCGATGCTCGTAATCCCTCCGTAAGGTGCCATATTAACAGTTTGAATAACTGTTGGTGTAGTCGGATTTGAGAAATTAATGATATCAAAAACATCGGTTAACGAACTGATCGTAAATAATCTTTGTGTTGCTGCATCGTGAACTACAATTTCAGTAGAACTTGTGCTGTTTCCTGAAGGATCAAAACTTCCGATATAATTTAATGAAATTTGATTGGAAGGAACCGGAGCCGCTTTATCATTATCAATAATATAAACAGTAGAATTAGTATCGCCTGTAATCGTTGCACCAACCGGATTCTCAAGGCCAACCACAAAATATTCAGCCTGCTGCTCTTCCAAAGTATCGTCGATGATCGGAATATTAACTGTGACGCTTGTCGTTGATGGCGTAATGTTAATGGTTTGAGTAGCTAAAGTAAAATCACTGCTGTTAGCTGTATTGAAAGAAGCGGGTTTTACCACCAAATTCACAGTTGCATTCGAAGGGTTGGTCACATTGATCTTAAATGCTAAAGTTCCAGCATTTTCATTGACTTTAATTAAGTTTTTCTCCAGGACAATGCTCGTTCCTGCTGTAGTGAAAGTACTTGAAGCCGCCGCCGTTACCGCATTGTCGCTCGTATCTTCAATTAGATTGGGTTTTAAAGCTAAATAATAGGTCTGATTCGGAACCAAACCAGCGGTTGGAATTACCGTTATTGCATTGTTGGCGAAAGTCGTGGTGAAAGGAACAACAGTTCCGGTAGCGTTGTTTAATCTTAATTCAACCAAACTTTGAGCGTTCGAAGAAGTGATTGCAGAGTTGTCAATTAATCTTACGTTTTCGTTAAATGTAATCGTAGGATTTACTGTTGTAGAAGCGTTGTTCACGTTGTTTGCAGGCAAATAGGCAACGGTCGGTGGAGTCGTGTCAACACCTCCTGTCGGAGTGGCATCAACGGTGAAGTTATCAAATCTGTTGTTTCCTACAGCTCCTCCGCCACCTTGAGAGAATTCTACTTTTAACTTAAAATTTGGGTTGTTTGAAACTCCTGCAATTGCTGAAAAATCAAACGTGATCAATTGTGGGTTGGCGTCCTGTGAAGTTACTGTTTGGTAAGGGACAAAAGTAGTTCCGTCTAAAGAGTAAAACCAGTTTTGATTTCCTGCTCCTGATCCCGATCTTCTTGTTGTGAATTTTACGACAACATTGTTATATCCTGTAGTTGGTAAAAGAAACTGCACATTTCCGTTGATCGGATAATTATATCTTAAATGTGTTCCGGAAGCGTCACCGTTTCTGGCGTTCAAATTTTCAATATTGAAATTTTGATTGGTACCATTTGCAAAATCAACGTAAGTATCAGTATTTCCTGTTCCGGTAGACACTGCTGTGATTGAACCATTCAAAAGCGATGATGTTGGAGTGGTAATTGCTGCAAGAGATGTACTGTTGTTAAAGTTCCAGTAATGAACTAAGGTAGTCTGTGCAGTAAGCGCACCGTGAAATAATGCGGCGATAGGCAAGAGGCCTCTCAAAAGGTATTTGTTCTTCATTTTTACAATTTATTATTTATGCAAAAATGAAGGTTGTAGGTTGTGAGGGTTTTACGGGAAGGTTATGAAATGGTTAAATATTTAATTAAATAATGAACGTTCTTTAAATTATTATTAAATATTGTTAGCATCACAAAAATAATAAAATGACTTTTCATTTTAATTGTATTTGGTCAAATTATTCTTCATCAGGGAGAAGTCCTGTTTTATGACCGCTTACTTTTCCTGATTCTTCAATAGATTTCATTTTCTTTTTTTCTAAAAATTTTCCTGTCCATGGATTAAAAACATAAACATCAAATTTATATATAATACCTTTCCTATCTTCTGATTTTTTATAATGAATTTTGTCAACTAGATTTGTAATATAATATCTAAAATGACCATTATAAAACTCTTTAGTTTTCAAGCTTTCCCAAACTAAATAATCTTGAACTTTCCCACTATTGTTGCTGTTAAGTCCTTTTTTATTTGCAATTGCGATTGCATCATCTTTTGAAATTCTGAATATTTTATTTTTTTCTTTAATTTTCTCAAAACCAGCGTAATTATAATAATGTTCTTGGGGAACAAACTGTCCGTTCTTATCAATTTCAATTCGTAAGTAGGTTGGCTTATCAGTTTTTTTTAATCTAATACTGTAATCGAAAATAAAGCGATTGGGTCTATCTGTCAAAGGTTCATCCCACGAACCTACATATTTACTATTTTCATATGCAGAACAATAAAACTCGAAAATCACATGATTATTCATGAATTTTTCACCATAATTTTCAAGAATCAATTTATCTGCTTTTTTTTTCGTCTCAACTAATAAATCGTAATATGGGTAAAGCTTTGAATTAATAATACAAGTATTTTTATCATAATCTCTAGAGTACATCAAATCACCGTCTTCATTATATTCCTGCCAAAAGCCTAGCCGTTTATGTTGTTTTGTGGTCCAGCCTTTACTTTTTAATTTTAGTGTGTCATTGATAAATGTAACTTTACTCCAAATAGAATCTTTATACTTGTATATTTCATTAAAAACCTTGTATTTTGAATTTTTAATTATTTCAATACGGGTACTATCAGTCTCTATTATTTTCTTTTCAAATTGGGCATAAAAAAATATATTTAGAAAAGTAAGATTGATTATTATAATTTTCTTTAAATACATAATTCTTTACCTTAATTATTCAGAAACTTGAGTTATTATGATTACTTCCGTTAAGCAGAATTTGAATGAGGAAATTTTTTACTTATAACATGTATAACATTATTCCTCCCCCGAAACCCTCTCATAAATATTATGAATCAATCCATCCGCAACAGAAATTTTCGGAACAAAAATTTTGTTGATTTCTGCCCAATGCATCACGAAATTGTAGATTTTCAAGGCGTGAACCAAAACATCCGCTCTGTCCTGTCGGAAACCATATTTGGTCATTCTTTCCTCAACGGTTAAATCATTAAATTCTTTGTAAGCCTTCTTCAGATAAGCGATTGACATCGGTTTGCCGTCTTTGGTTTTGCTCATCGAGAACACTTTATTGATGTTTCCGCCTGATCCGATGGCGACAATCTGTTTTTTGCTGCTGATGTTGGCCTTTATTTCCTCTTTCATTTCCTTCCAGTTGTCTTCTGTCACGAGATTGTTGAGAAGACGGATCGTTCCGATGTTGAAAGATTTTTCGTAGACCATTTGATCGTTTTCGTAGAAAGTAAGCTCTGTAGAACCACCGCCAACATCTACATAAAGATAGGCGAAATCTTTGTCAAGACCTTCTGCAACGTGGTTTTCGTACACTAAAGTCGCTTCCTCATCTCCGGAAATAATTTCTATCGAAAGATCTGCGTAATTTTTTACTTTTTCAATAATATCTTTTCCATTTTCGGCATCTCGCATCGCACTTGTAGCGCAGGCTCTGTAATGTTCAACTTTATAAATTTTCATTAAATCACTGAAAATTTTCATTGAATCTAAGACCATTTTTTCTCTTTCAACCCCGATTTTTCCAAGGGTGAAGACATCCATTCCTAATCGTAAAGGGATTCGCAGGAGATTTAATTTAATAAATTCCGGTTTTCCGTTTTGAATTTTTACCTCGTTGATTAAAAGTCGGGCTGCATTACTTCCTATGTCTATCGCTGCAATGATCATTTTTAGATTGTATTTTATTGAATTTCAGTTGTTTAATTTAAAATCGAATGTTTTTAAAAATCGAATGTACAAAAATTTATTGTTTATAATGATTTTGAGCTACTTTAAACCCTTATCATGAACTATTTTCCAGTCGTTTTCGCTTTCAGATATTTATACGTTTCAATTTGCGAGCGGCATTCTTTCTGGTCGTTGCTGATGTACTCGTTGCTCAGTTTTTTATCTAAAATTCTTGCTTTCACATTGTCTCTCAATTGAATATCCAAAATATCTTTCAGCTCTTTTTTTAGATTTTTATCTGTGATTTTTGCAGCGGCTTCAATTCTGTAGTCCAAATTTCTGTTCATCCAGTCGGCTGACGAAATGTACATATCTTCAGAACCTTTATTGTAGAAATACATTACTCTTGCATGCTCAAGATATTCGTCTACAATACTGATGGCTTTTATTTTTTCTTTAAAATCTTTCTGATTAATGGCACAATAAATTCCACGTACAATTATTTTAATCACCACACCTGCTTCTGCAGCTTCATACATTTTTAAAATCAATCCACGATCACTTATAGAATTGGCTTTTACGATCATTTGTGCTTTTCTGCCCGCTTTTGCTTCTTCAATTTCTTTATCGATATGCTGCACAATTTTTTCACGCATAAACTGTGGACAAACCATTAGGTTTTTGCACGTTTTCAACACAGAAAGATAATCTTCTTTAGGTTTTTTAAGTACCGTGAAAACTTTATTAATATCTGCCATAATGCCTCTGTCAGAAGTCATTATCAAATGGTCACCGTAGATTCTAGCGGTTTTTTCGTTGAAATTTCCTGTGCTTACAAAACCATATTGCAACGTTTTGTTGTGTACACGTTTTTTGATGATACATAATTTAGCATGAACTTTTTTGTCAGGAATTCCTATTAAAACAGTGATTCCTTCCGGTTCAAACATTTCTTTCCACATCAGATTTGACTCTTCATCAAATCTTGCCTGAAGCTCAAGCATTACCGTCACTTCTTTGCCATTTCGGGCAGCGTAGATTAAAGCGTTGCTTATTTTTGAATTGCTGGCTAAACGATAAGCCGTAATCTGAATAGATTTTACATCGGGATCCATTGCGGCTTCACGCAACAAATCGATTACTGGCGTATAAGTATGATAAGGAAAACTTAATAAGACATCTTGTTTCAAAATTACATCAGTTACTCTTTCACCGTGCTCAAAAGCCTGATGCGTAAATGAAGTTCTTTCTACAGGTTTTTTATAATATTCAAAAACATCCGGGAAATCCATAAAATGTTTGAAATTATGAATCTTTCCACCAGGGATGATGCTGTCTTTCTTGCTTAAATTTAATTTTCGGATGAGCAGTTCGAGTAAAGCCTTATCCATATCTTTATCGAAAACAAAACGGGTAGGTTTTCCTTTTCGTCTGTTTTTAAGACCTTTTTCTATTTTCTCGGCAAAATTGGTTTTGATGTCATTATCGATGTCCATTTCTGCATCTTTTGTGACTTTAAAAGAGTTGGCAGAAAACTCGTCATATCCGAAATAGGAAAAAATGTGTGGCAAGTTAAATGTAATGACATCTTCTAAAAGCATGACATTTTTTTCTTCTAAATCTTCAGTAGGCAAAAGCACAAATCTTCCCACAAAACGTGAAGGAATCTCAATAATTGCATAATTGCTGTGATATTGCCAGTCTTTTTTTCTCATGGCAACGCCCAAGTACAAACTTTTGTCTCTGTAGTAAGGCATTGGCGTATTTTCATGAAGAAGAATAGGAATCACGTTTGATTCTACGACCTCATCAAAATATTGTCTTGCAAACTCCTTTTGTCTCGCACTCAGATTTTTTGAAGTTTTAATGAAAACTTTCTGCTCTGCCATTTCAACCTGAATTTTTTTCCAGGTTTTGTCGAAGTCTGCCTGTTGTTTGATGACAATTTCGTTAATCCTCTGAAGAATTTTCGATGGCGGCTGATAGAAAGATTCTGCAATTACTTTTTCCTTAAAATCCATTGCACGTTTAAGACCTGCAACTCGCACTCTGAAAAATTCATCTAAATTGTTTGAAAAAATACCAAGGAACCTGATTCTAAGATGCAAAGGCACATTTTCGTCCATTGCCTCTTGTAAAACTCTTTCATTAAACGCCAACCAGGTAATATCTCTGGGATTAAAATGTACTGACATAGGTATTAGTAAAATTTATCAAAAATAATAATAAAACTCATGTTTTATCTGATTCTAAAGTTAATTCTTAATTAAATTTTTAGTTGAAGGAAAAGTCATTAAAGCAATGAAATTATTTTTTAGACACATAAGTCACATTAGATTTACAGAAAATGTTTGAAAGCAACAGAAGGCTTCGACAGAATCAGTCTGACACCGGCGATGATTAAAAAAATCTAAATAATGTCATCTGAGCTTGTTGAAGGATTTTGTAAACTTTTTAATAATAAAACATTTTAAAAATCTTTGTCACTTTTGAGGTGAAAAAACAAGTTGATTACTGTCATCTTAGAACATATTATGTTTAAAATTTGTCTCGGTTTTATTTAAAAATAATCGAAACTGTCAATTTGTCACAAAAATTCTAATGGTACAGATATTGAGAAAGTGAGAGTGTAATTAAACTTTAAAATTAGAAAATAAAATATTATGAGTAAAATAATCGGAATTGACTTAGGTACTACCAACTCTTGCGTTGCAGTAATGGAAGGTAAAGATGCTGTAGTGATCCCTAATGCAGAAGGAAAAAGAACAACGCCTTCTATTGTAGCGTTTACAGAAGATGGTGAAAGAAAAGTAGGAGATCCTGCAAAAAGACAGGCTGTAACAAACCCTACAAAAACTGTATATTCTATCAAAAGATTCATCGGAACACATTTCAAAGATGATGCTTCTGAAGTTTCAAGAGTACCTTACGCAGTAGTAAGCGGACCAAATGATACGGTAAAAGTAAAAATCGACGACAGAGAATATACGCCACAGGAAATTTCTGCAATGATCCTTCAGAAAATGAAGAAAACTGCTGAAGATTATCTTGGACAGGAAGTAACAAGAGCGGTAATTACTGTTCCGGCTTACTTTAACGATGCTCAGAGACAAGCTACTAAAGAAGCAGGAGAAATCGCAGGTCTTAAAGTAGAAAGAATCATCAATGAGCCTACAGCAGCAGCTTTGGCTTATGGTATGGACAAGTCTCATAAAGACCAAAAAATCGCAGTTTACGATTTAGGTGGTGGTACTTTTGACGTTTCTATCCTTGATTTAGGAGACGGAGTTTTCGAAGTATTATCTACAAATGGTGATACACACTTAGGAGGTGATGACTTTGATGATGTAATTATCAACTGGATGGCAGACGAATTCAAAGCTGAAGAAGGTGTAGATCTTAAAGGTGATGCTATCGCATTACAAAGATTGAAAGAAGCTGCTGAAAAAGCAAAAATCGAATTGTCTTCTTCTCCTCAAACTGAAATCAACCTTCCATATATTACAGCTACAGCTACAGGTCCTAAACACTTAGTGAAGACTTTAACTAAAGCTAAATTTGAGCAGTTATCTGCAGACTTGGTAAGAAGATCTATGGAGCCTTGTAAAAAAGCGCTTTCTGATGCAGGTCTTTCTATCTCAGATATTGACGAAGTGATTTTGGTAGGTGGTTCTACAAGAATCCCAATTATTCAAGAGGAAGTTGAGAAATTCTTCGGTAAAAAACCTTCAAAAGGGGTTAACCCGGATGAGGTTGTAGCAATTGGTGCAGCTATCCAAGGTGGAGTTCTTACAGGAGATGTGACAGACGTACTTTTATTAGACGTTACGCCACTTTCTTTAGGTATCGAAACTATGGGGTCTGTTTTCACTAAATTAATTGATGCAAACACAACGATCCCAACTAAAAAATCTGAAGTATTCTCTACAGCTTCTGACAACCAGCCAGCTGTAAGCATTAGAGTAGGACAAGGTGAAAGACCAATGTTCAACGATAACAAAGAAATCGGTAGATTTGACTTGACAGATATTCCACCAGCACAAAGAGGAGTTCCTCAGATCGAAGTTACTTTCGATATCGATGCAAACGGAATCTTGAGCGTTTCTGCTAAAGATAAAGGAACTGGTAAAGAGCAATCTATTAAAATCCAAGCATCTTCAGGTCTTTCTGACGAGGAGATCGAAAGAATGAAAAAAGAAGCTCAGGAAAACTCTGCAGCAGACAACAAGAGAAAAGAAGAAGTTGAAATCTTCAACAAAGCTGACGGATTGATCTTCCAGACTGAGAAGCAATTGAAAGAATTTGGTGATAAATTATCTGCTGACAAAAAAGCAGCGATCGAAACTGCTCACGCAGAGTTGAAAACCGCTTTCGAAGCTAAAAACGGTGACGATGTAAAAGCTAAAACCGAGGCTCTAGATGCAGCTTGGATGGCAGCATCTGAAGAAATGTATGCACAAGGTCAAGGTGCTGAAGCAGGAGCACAAGACCAAAGTCAGGCAAACGGAGCGGAAGACGTTCAGGATGCAGATTTTGAGGAAGTGAAATAAGACTCAGCGAGTCAAGCAATATATAGAATCCCCGAGCTTAAGAGCTTGGGGATTTTTTGTTATTTTGTAGAGTATTAAAAAAATATATTTTCTATGATGAAGAATCTATTGAATAAAAACCTGATTTATTTAGGATTGTTTTTTGTTGGTGTTATATTGCTTATAGTTTTTTTTACTAAAATTAAAAAAACTGATGAAGATGTTCATCAAAGTAAATTTGAGGAGACGAAAAAATATATAAAAGGTTCGATAGCAAATGTAAATACAAGTCAAGTATATATTTTAGAGCCAACTCCTGAATATTCTATAAAAAAACCACTTATTCTTAAAGTTGTTGATGTCAAAACAGATACAATAAAGATGATGAGGTTTTCGAAAGATAAATTCATAAATCTTAATCCTTACTTATCTGTAAAGGAATTACTTAAAGAAGAAAATAGTGGAAGGATTGTTTCACTTTCCAAGCAAGATTTAATAAAAGCGATAAGAAATATAGACGAAGTTGTTGCATCTCCAAAATCTGATTTTCTTTTTGAAGGAGTAAAGTATTGGATTTCGACTGTTTATAATATTGAAAGCCCATTCTTTGAAGTAAGAAAGTTTCGGAAAGATTCAGGTAGTGGCAAGGATGACGGTTTTGTTATAATAAATTATGGAGGAAGCGGGAAAATTTTATCAATAAAACCTATTGAAAATGAAGTGAGGATAATTACTCAGTTTCCCAAAAAAATATCATATTTTGATAATAATGGGAGTCAAAATGCTTTTATAAAAGTTGAAGCTGAAAATCTTTATTATGATAAATATTACAATTTTAATATGGAAGTTTTAGATTCACTTAATCATAAACTTTTATTCAAGATTTGTTTGAAGTCAAATGATAACTATATTTATCAATTAAATAAAGAATAGAATATCAATTATCAATCAATTATTAATAAATGAATCCCCAAGCGAAAGTTTGGGGATTTTTTTTGTTTACAAATGAAGCATTTTAAGTTGTTAATGATAATGCGATTATATTAATTAATTGTTAAGTATTTTATAATGAGTTGTTTATTGTTTATTCTTTCCAGTGAGATTTGAGCAGGTAACTGCAGGATAGCAAAAATTTATGATAACTATACTTTTAAGAAAATTAAAACATGAGAAATATCATGTCTTTAGGATTTAACCTTTCTTAAATTTTAATACAAATAAAAGCATCAAGTAAATAATCAATAATCACTAATCTTAGAATGAAGAAATCTATAGTGACTCTGGGTATTTTATTAAGTACCACAAGTTTTATCTTCGCACAGGAAAAACAACCGACCGGTACGACCAAAAATCAAGATACTTTACAATCCAATAATAAAACTAAAGATATTGAGGAAGTAGTCATCATTGCCTATGGTACCCAAAAAAGAGGAGAAGTTACCGGTTCTGTGGGTAGAGTAAGTGCCGAAAGCTTTAAAGATCGTCCAATTTCGAGAGTCGACCAGGCATTAACTGGTCAGATTGCCGGTGTTAAGACGCGTGCAACTTCAGGAAAACCAGGCGAACCATTAGAAATTAGAGTTCGTGGTACCGCTTCAATTTCTGCAAGTAATTCACCAGTGTATGTAGTTGACGGAATGGTTGTAGACGATATGGCTAACGTTTCTCCAGATGATGTGCAATCGATTGAAGTGCTGAAGGATGCTGCTTCTACAGCAATGTACGGATCTCGTGGTTCTAACGGTGTAGTGATTGTAACTACTAAAAAAGGAATGACAGGAAAACCATCATTTACCTTCTCTCAATATTACGGTGTGCAAACCATAGAAAAGAAGCTGGATGTTATGAACAGCTCAGAGTGGATTGATTATGCTACAGAATCAATCAATAAAAGATGGGTTGCATTAGCACCGGGTAATTCAACATCAGATAGTTACGAAGTAAGGGCTAAGTATTTTAATTTAGCAAACACAACCAATTATAATTTGGCGAATGTCAATTACATGATTGATCCTCGATGGGGAACCAATCAGGTTGCTAATATCGATTGGCAGGATGCATTTTACCGTCCGGCATCTATTCAGAATTATCAGTTGTCTGTGAGAGGTGGGAACAAGAATGTGAAGTATGCTATTTCGGCTGCGTATTTCGATCAGGAAGGTTTGGCTCTTAATACCGGATTCAACAGATTTAATTTAAGTGCTGTGGTTGATGTTAATATTTCAGATAAGTGGAAAGCTGGGATTGCCTTGAGACCAAGTTACTCCCAAAGTTACGGAGCAGCAGTAGACGGAAAAGATAATGAAGCGCACAAAATGCTTTCAATGGTACCCATAGCAGAATTGTCTGCAGGTCTTTATACTAATTTCTGGAAAAATGATCGGTACCGATGGGCAAGTTCTTCACAGAGTCCGATTGGAGTGTTAGAAAATACGACCAACAATACCAATGAATTCAGGTTACTATCCAGTTTATATATGTCTTATGATATTTTGCCAAGTTTAAACTTGAAAATTTCAGGAGGAGCAACTAATAACTTTAATCTTAATAACGGATATACACCAACTTTTAACTTGGTGACCAATATTCCGGGGCAGGTGAGTATTGCCAGTAGAAGAACCGTTAATTACAACCGTTATTTAGGAGAAGCTTTATTATCCTACAAAAAAACTTTCGGAGATCACAGTGTTAATGCAATTGCAGGTTACAGTGCTGAAAATTATAGAACAACAAGTCAGTACAACCGAAACAGAGGGTTTCCTAATGATGATTTAAAGACCTTTAACTTCACACAGTCAGCATCTGTACTTAATTCAGAATATACCGCTTCAGAATGGATGTTGGTTTCTATGTTTGGTCGTGTGAATTATGATTACAAAAAGAAGTACATGTTGTCTGCCAGTATTCGTAGAGATGGATCTTCGAGATTCGGGTGGAATAATCTTTGGGGAACATTTGCAGCATTCGGAGGTGCCTGGAAAATAGATGAGGAAGAATTTTTAAAGGATTCAAGCTGGCTGACCAACTTGAAGCTGAGATACAGCTGGGGTGAGAACGGAAACAATTCTATTGGTGACTACAGAGCCTTCGGAACTCTTGCAGGCGGAAATTACTCATTTGGCGGAGCCTTATCAAACGGTTTGATACCAAATACGATTCCTAATCCGGATTTAACTTGGGAAAAAACAAGATCTTCAGATTTTGGTTTTGAATTAGGATTATTCAACAGAATTGATTTCACAGCCGATTATTATATCAAAAAAACCAATGACCTTCTTTTGCAACAGCCAATACCATACGTTACAGGATACAATATCATGTGGAAAAATGTAGGTTCAGTGCAGAACAAAGGTTTGGAATTAGATTTAACGACAAAAAATTTAACCGGAGCTTTCAAGTGGAATACATCTGCTAATATTGCATTTAATAATAATAAAGTATTGCAGTTAGGAACTGATAATGCACCTATTTATACAGGTTTTAGTAATAGTACCAATATCATTCAGGTAGGAGAAGAGTTGAATTCGTTCTATTTGTATGAAGCAATAGGCGTGCTTTCTAGCGCAGATATTGCCAATGCAGGTATTGCTAAAACCAATGGCGCAATCGCTGGTGATACAAAATACAGAGATGCAAACGGTGACGGAATTATCAATGAAAACGACCGTCACATTATCGGAAGTCCAACTCCTGATTATTACTGGGGTTTTACCAACACTTTTTCTTACAAAGGGTTTGATCTTTCTGTGTTTTTCCAAGGTCAAAAAGGTGGGTACAGCTATGCTTTGCTAGGTCGCGCAATTGACCGTCCAGGAATGGGTACCACAACCAATGTGATGGGGAACTGGGCAAACCGCTGGCGTTCTGATGCGGAACCAGGAGATGGAAGAACTCCAAGATTAGACGGTACAACAGGGAGTTTGCTAGATACAAGATGGCTGTACGATGCAACTTATATTCAGCTTAAAAATATTACTTTAGGATATAATTTTGAGCAGGATTTAGTGAATAAATTAAAAATTTCTAACCTTAGAGTGTATGTCAGCTTAGAAAACGTCTGGAGAAAAGATCATTATTATGGTGGCTACAACCCAGAATCTGTGCAGTCAGACGGTACAGATTACGGAGCATATCCGAATGCTAAAGTGTATATGATGGGCTTAAACTTTAACTTCTAAATTTAAAAAAAATGAAAATCACTAAAATAAATACTTCCCTTTTACCTATAAAGATGAAATCTCTTACAAAAGCATTGATATGTGGAACCATGATGCTGGGGATGCTCAGCTGTGAAGACGATTTGATGCTGGAACCTGAAAATAATATTACCCAAAACTCCTTTTACACTACTGAATTACAGATTCAGCAAGCTCTTTCGGGAGTTTATTCGGCAATGGTGAATGCTTCATCAAGAGGAGGGTATGATGTTAATTTTTACCTGTTGGCGTCAGAAGTTCGTTCAAATAATTTTAATGCAATTTCGCAGAACGGAAACAGAGATTATTATGCAATCAACCGTTTTCAGGATACTTCTTCCACTGATGAGATGGAAATTCTTTGGGAAGATGCTTATCAGCAGATCTCTTACGCAAATACGCTTTTAGCGAGAATAGATGCAGTGCCGTTTGCAAATCCGGCAACTAAAGAACAATACCGCTCTGAAGCTCGTTTCTTAAGATCTTACGCATATTTTGAGTTGATGAGAAGTTTTGGAAAAGTTCCGTTAATCGATAAACCGGTGAGTCCTGAAGAGGCCTCTAAAATTCCAAGAACAGATCTGGCGACCCTTTACAATTTCGTTACATCAGAAATTGAAGCATCGGTAGCAGGTCTGAAAGATGTGTATGATGCCGCAAATAAAGGAAGAATTACGAAGTCTGCAGCTCACGCAATGTTGGGGAGAATTTATCTTACGGGATCAGGATATCCGCTGAACAATGGTTCTTATGTTACAAAAGCAAAGGATCATTTGTTTGCAGTGATTCAGGGGGAAGGGCAGTTCGTGACTTTTGCTCCTAATTATGCAGATCTTTTTAAAAGTGTCAACGATAATAAATACCATATTTTTGAAATTCAGCATATCGGTGGAGGTTTGTCACAAGGTTCTTACTTACCAAGCTATGTATCGCCGAATTTTGGTTCTGCTGATCCCTATTACAATGCGCAAGGTAGTTTATTCAGCTCGGCTGAATTAGGAGTTTCTCAATCATTGATTGATACTTATGAGCCGGGAGATTTAAGACTTCCTTTAACGATCAAAACAAGTTTTATTGGGACAAACGGACAACCTGATCAGGCTAAATTTTTCGTAAAATTCCGTGAAAAAGGAATTGTTCTCAGCAACAGATACGACTGGCCGATCAACTTCCCAATTATAAGGTATGCGGATGTTCTTTTAATGTATGCGGAAATTTTAAATAATCAGGGAGCTACAAGTACTGCGGTTGAGTACTTAAACAAAATCCGTCAGAGAGCAGGTCTTACACCGGTTTCTACATCGATATCTGCTGCTAATTTTACTACAGCACTTCGCAAAGAAAGAAGAGTAGAGTTTGCCGGTGAGGGTGTGTATTGGCACGATTTGGTTCGTTGGAATACGGGAGTTACTGTCATCAATCAGGCTGCCGCTGCATTAAACTATAATTACACGATTACTACAAATGATTATTTGTATCAAGTGCCTTTATCTCAGATTCAGGTGGCGGGATATGATCAAAATCCTTAAAATATTTTTTTAAAAACTTAAATACAAAATCCCCGAGCGTAAGCGAGGGGTTTTTTATTGAAATATCTAAGTAATATTTATTTCAATAAAACGACTACGCCCAAGCTGAAAGCTTGGGCGTAGTCTATTGCAAAATTTAATTCTTCTTAAACATAATCTCATCCAGTCTCGTCTGGTTAAGATAAATCTGTTGAAATTCAACCGGCATATACTGATACAGAATATTCCATTGTTGGCTGTCAGTATGTTTTTTTAAACTTCCGAATGACCTTATAAATAAATTTTCGATAATGTGTTTTACGTTGAAAGTTCCGTTTTTGTAAATCCATTCCATCATTTTGATGTTTCTGTTGACAATGTTGATTTTAGATTCCTTTAAAAGAACTTTTAGATAATCAACGGTCGACTGAATAATGCCCGGAAAATTGTTTTGTGCAGAAAGCTGCGAAATTTCGTTCTGAATTGATGGATAAAATATTTTTAAATGCTCGATTGCCTGAGTTTCATTAATAGTATCCGCTTCAAAATTCTTCATTGTTAAAATATTTTTTTAAACATTCTAAGACTTACTAAAAGTGTACCAAAATCAGTGGAAAAATTAAAATATTTTATTATCACTATTTTGAGATTTGTTGTCTCAGTATCAAATTTTTCATATATTTAAACAAACTAATAGATTGAATGAAAATAACCTTAAACAGTTCAAAATACTTAAAAAAAATCAATAAAATTGAAGCTATAAAAAATTTATTTGATTTTAACTTGGGAAGTGCATTAACTGAAATTTTAGATGTAGATTATAGTATAGAAATGAAAGCTTTTTTACTTCTATTCAATACGTCTAGAAACACAAACTTACAAATATCGAAATCGTATGGTAAAGATCAACTCAATAAAGAATATGATTTAGTTGCAATAGCGAATGAATTTCAAAAAGAATATAAAAATTTTTTAGAACAAGAAATTACTATTACGAAAGATTTTTTTGAAAATATTTTAAAACATGATAATGGTTATTTAATAGCATCTTATAATTTGTTTAAAAGATTTTGTGATCAATTAGAAATAAAATTACCGAAAGATATAAGATACATCTATTACGTAAATTTTAGAGAAAATTTAGCAGAAGAATTTCAAAATTATCAAGAGAGATATGAGGAACTTATTGAATTTTTTAATAATCCAATTTCTTTGCAAAATGATAAGTTCTCACATTTGTTAAATAATTATAATGATTTTAAGAATCACTATACTAAACCACTTCAAGACAGAGCAGGAACTAAAGAGGCACTAAATGATCTATATATTGAGCCTACATTCTCCATTCATAAAAATAATCTTAAAAACATAGAGGAAAAGGATGAGTATAAAGATTTTCATAATTTTTCTGATATTAAAACAATTCATGATTATTTCGGAAACTTTTTTTTGTTAAATAAAAAACACGAAAATCTTAACGAAAATTATAATATGGCTTTTGTTTTGGGACAACCCGGTCAAGGAAAAACATCTTTCTGTTATAAACTTGTTTACGATTACTTAGAGAAGTATTCAGATTTACCACAAATACCAATGATTTTTGTTAAAATAAGAGATTTGGTAGCAAAGGATTTTGTGAATGATCCTCTGAGAGAAGTTGAAAAGCGGTTTAATTTTGTAGATTTTAACAATGATGAACTTGTTTTAGTTTTAGATGGATTAGACGAAGCATATATGAGTGGAGGAATTACAGATGATGATTTGAGAAATTTATATGATAGATTGAAAAAAAGAGCAAATAATAAAGTTAAAATTATTTTGACTTCTAGATTTAATTATTTGAATACTTATGATGCTTGTTTGGATAAAACTTTAATATTGCATTTAAATAATTTGAATGATCAACAAATAATTAAATATTGCGATAAATTTAAAAAATTTCACCCAAATAATTTATTTGTTAGAAATATTGATTTAATAATAGAGCAAAATCAATATAAACATATAAAAGAACTTTTAAGACAAGCTGTCCTTATTTATTTTATTGCAATTTCAGATATTAATATTGATGAAAAGGATTCAAAAGCAGTTATTTATGATAAAATATTTGATTCTTTAGCTCAAAGAAGTTGGGATTCAAATGGACAGTTAGAATATATTAATCCTAAAATTAAAGCAAATTCAAAATTATATAAATCTTATTTAAGAGAATATATCAGAAGTATAGCATTTGAAATTTATAAATCACCGAAGCTATATATAACTGTAGAGAAATTGCTTGAGCTTGAATCTACAAAACTTTTCATTACAAGATGTTTTACAAAGGATCTTTTAGCTTCAGAAGAAAAGCTTAAGGAGATAAGTAAATATCTTTTAATAAGTTTTTATTTTCAGCAATCTAATAGAGATAATTCAGATACTGCTTTAGAATTTTTTCATAATTCTTTGTGGGAGTTTTTAACTGCAGAATATTTTTGGGAAGAAAATAAAAATATTTTACTTCAAAAGGATGATTATGAAGAGTATAAAATCATTAATCAAGAAAATTATTTCAACTTTATTGATAAAATAGTAGGAAATAAGAATTTCGCGGAATTTTCTATTAAAACAAATCTTATTGAAATAATTAGCAATGAAAATGAAATTATAAAAAAAGACATTTTTACGCAATCAATTACGAATTTTCAAGAATTGTTGAGCAAACAATTTGTCTTAAGATTTAATTTTGAAAAAAACGGATTCACTGTCATTGAAAAAAGTTTTCAAATTTTTAATGTTTTTTGGTGCTTTATAAATGAATCTAATAAAAATTTGAATAGCCCGATTGAATTTTCCGGAAACGAAATTAATTATTTATTCAGAGATAATAAATTCATTAATAATAATGTAAGTAATGTAATATTGACTAATAATTTATTCGGTCTACAATTTATAATAGAATCAAGACTAGAAAATGTTACCTTTTCAGGTGGTGTTTGGGCTTTAAGAATAAATAAATGTGATTTAATTAATGTTAAGTTTGAAGATGTTATATTTGAAGAAACCGTTTTTACAAATACAGATGTTATAAATGTAAAGTTTTTAAACACTTATTTTGGGAATAAAGTTGAATTTAAAAACATGAAATTTGATAATATTATCATGGAAAATATTAATATTCCTGACGAAGAATGGTTTGAAAATTTCATAAAAAATAATTATTTTGAAACTGTATTTATTGAAAAACATAAAATAGAGAAAAGGTTAGTCGTTGATTACGAAAATATTGAAAAAGAAAAGTTTTATATAGTTTATAATGATTCTAATATTTAAGAATAGTTTTTATCTTTGCAGTCCACAAAAAATCAAAGATGTTTTCAAAAATTGCAGTACACAGAGTCGGAAATAAAATCAACGGTGAATCTCTTATTCTTTCTCAGGAAGAACTTCAGCTGGATGAAGGAACCGTAGAATTGTTGGAGAATTATTTTTTAGGTTCATTCAAAACTGAAGAAACGTATCAATTTTATAGTGATTCTTATTTGGTCAATAATCCTGTATTCAGTTCAGTGTCAGAAATTTTTGAAGACAAAGCCAAGTTCCTTTGGGAATCTGAAAATCTGGCAAAACATCTCTTTGAAGCTGCCGAAAATCCACGAGTTCAGGGTGGCGAATTGTTTGTTGTTTATTTTGAAGACGATAGAGAAGGTGACGACAAAGTGGATAAAATTGGTATTTTTAAAACTGAAAAAAGAGAATCTTTCCTAAAGATTTTTCCTAAAAATGAATCATTCGAGATCGATAAAGATCAGGGAATAAGTCTTTCGAAAATCGATAAAGCAGCATTGATTTACAACAGCAGTAAAGAAAGCGGTTACGTACTTTCTGTAGTTGATAACAATAAAAATGGTGACATGTATTATTGGTTCGAAGATTTCCTGAAAGTGAAGCAGCGTGACGATGAATATTTTCACACACAGGAAGCTTTGATGGTTTATAAAGATTATATCATCAAGCAACTTCCGCAGGAATTTGAGGTTTCAAAGGCTGACCAGGCAGATTTTCTGAATCAGTCTATTAATTTCTTTAAAGAAAAAGAAGAATTTAAGCTGGATGATTTTGCGGCTGAGGTTTTGAAAGATGAGCATGTCATTGAAAGCTTTAATAATTTTAAGACTGATTACGAACAGGAAATGCAGATTAATATTGCAGAAGAATTTCCAATCAGTGAAGCGGCAGTGAAAAAAACGCAGAGACATTTTAAAAGCATTATTAAATTAGATAAAAACTTCCATATTTACATTCACGGAGACCGAAAAATGCTTGAGCAGGGTCAGGATGAAAAAGGGAAATATTATATGCTTTACTTTGATAAAGAGGTTTAAAAAAGATGAGTAATTTAATATTTCAAGCTCCAGAATATTATGCATATCACAGAATATTTTAATAAAAATTAACTGTTATGCTTTGATAATCAGATACTTGTGTTAAATTACTATTAAAAAGTAATAATTTTTATTAATAATCAGTACAAATTTCAACTTGAGTACCACAAAGTGTTTATCAGGTAATAAAAATGATTAACTTTGATTCTTTAAGTGTTATTTATGAATTTTGTTGAATGTCATGAAGAGCCCATTCATATTCCGGGCTACATACAAAGTTTTGGTTACCTGATTGGCATTGATGCAGTATCTCACACCATTACGTTTTTCAGTGAAAATATTACAGATGTTTTTAATGTTGAAAATTCTGAAATCTTTTTCGGAAAGAAACTGACAGACTTTCCGGAGCTTTTTCAGACAGTTATGACTTCTGATATTTTCGAATCTTTAGAAAATCTTACCCGTAGAGACAACGAAACGTACTTCGATAAAATTTTTATCGGAGATAAAGAATATCACTTTTCAATTTTTAAAAATCAGAATCAGATTTTTTTGGAGTTTGAAGCACTTCTGAAAAATCATGAAAAAAGAATCACTAATAAGTACGATAATTTTTACATCATCGATAACGATCAGGAAATTTGGGATCAGCTTTTAAGCACGCTTTTCAATATCATCAATTATGACCGTATCATGGTCTACAAATTCATGGAAGATGGTTCCGGTAAAGTGATTGCCGAAAAAATCAATGATAATCTTGAAAGTTATTTAGGCTTACATTATCCCGAATCTGATATTCCGAGACAGGCTCGTGACCTTTATAAAAAGAAAAGAAAACGAATTTTTAGCAATGTGCATGCAGAGCCGGTGAAGTTGGTTAGCAAAACGGTCGATAGCATTGATCTTACTTTTGTTTCATCACGTGTAATGTCGCCTATTCATGGGCAGTACATCAAAAATTCAGGTGCTTCTTCAAGTTTCAGCGTGTCAATTATTATTGATGACAAACTTTGGGGCTTAGTGACTTGTCAAAATTCTGAACCCAAACATATTGATCTTGAAGATCGTGTGCAGGCCGGCATTTTCACAGTTTTGGCATCCAATGCCTATTCTTCATTTAAATCAAAAAAAGAATTAGAATATCGTTTAGATTTAAATTTAAAAGCATCACAGCTTAAATCTGAATTTTTAAAACACAACACCTTATTCGAATCGCTTGTAGAAAATAAATCTGAAATCAGAAATCTTCCTGAAGCTGATGGCTTGGCGGTAGTTTCAGAAAATTATGTCGTGACTGACGGTGCGACGCCGACACGTGAGGTTATTCACAAGATCGTCGACTGGGCATATCGAAATACTGAAGAAACCATATTTATGAGCCGTAGTTTTCTTAAAGATTTCGGTAATGAATTGGATCTTGATGAAACAGTAGGTGGAATCGTTATTTATTTTGTTGAAAAAAGTAAAAACGAATTGCTGATTTGGTTCAGAAAAGAATTTGACGATCATATCAATTGGGCAGGAAATCCCGAAAAGAAAATCGGAGTATTTTCTCAAAATGGAGAAGAAAGAAATATTATTTCACCGAGAACGTCTTTTGAAGTTTTTAAAGAAGAAATTAAAGGGAATTCCAGAAGATGGAGCAGCAGAAACGAAATTTCGGTACAGTCTATTCGTGATGTGATTTTGGAGACTTCTCACCGACAGTACGTCACTATCAAAAGACTGAATGAGCAACTTAAAAAAGTAAATGAAGAATTAGACAGTTTTTCATACACCATTTCGCATGATCTTGGAACACCGTTGACTGTGATGAAACTGAATGCGCAGATGCTACTGAAAAGCCTTTCTGATACTTCAGACAAAAACAAACGGCAAATCAGTTCTATAATTGACGAAATCGACAATATGGCTGAAATGATGCATGACGTTTTGCAACTAAGCAGAGCCAAGCACAGTGAAATTGAGCTGGAAGATTTAGAAACGCAGCGTACCATAGAGAAAATTACAGAAAATGCAAAAATGACTTTTGACACTCCGAAAAGTGTGGTAGTAATCAAAGATTGTCCAAACGTTATGGCAGACAAAACCTTATTGCATCAGGTGTTTTTAAATATTATCAATAATGCAATCAAGTATTCATCTAAACAGGATCAGCCTGAAATTCTGATAGAAGGAATGGAAGACGGTGAGCAGGTTATTTACAAAATTACAGATAACGGTATCGGAATTCCTGAATCTGAAAAGCACAGAATGTTTAAGATTTTTAACAGGATGGATAACGCCAGAAAATTCAAAGGAAACGGAATCGGACTTTCAATTGTTCACCGAATCATGAATAGGATTGGTGGAAACGTCGATTACGAGAGCAGTGTTAACGGAACTTGTTTTATTTTGACGTTTCAAAACCCTAAATTTGTGAAACAACTTTAAAATTAAAACAAAAAAAATGGTATCTGAATATCTAAAACAAAACACGGTTGAATTTCATGATGCAGCTGAAAAACTATTTAGTTCTGATAAAATCTTCAGCAAAACTTTCACTTTAGAAGATTACAAGAAAATCATCAATACCAATTATCTGATGCTACTTCACAGTGAGAACAAAATATTCAGTAACCTTTCAGAAAAATTTTCAGCAAAACTTCATTTAGATAAAAGAGTCAAACTTCCGTTGATTGAAAAAGATCTGGCGAGTTTAGACTTAGAAAATCAAAAGGCTTCTCACGATCTTGAATTTGCCAATGAGCATGAAGCTTTAGGAGCAATGTACGTGATTGAAGGTTCTACTTTGGGTGGAAATGTAATCGCAAAGCAGCTTTCAAAAACTGAAGGTTTTGATGAGGTAACATTCAACTTTTTTGGATGCTATCAGGAAAATACAGGTCCGATGTGGAAGAACTTCAAAGAAGTTTTGGATACTGAAGTGACGGAAGAAAACTATGACGAAGTACTGTCTGGAGCGAAGAAACTTTATACGTTTTTACTAAACGTTAATTAATTTCCTTAAATAATAATTAAAATTCCCGAAAGATTGCCCAATTTTTCGGGAATTTGTACATTTGGGAAGCAAAAATTTAAACTAACAAAATAAACAATAAATATATTATGAATCTGTAAAGATCCATAATTCAAGTAAAACAATAAATAAACATATTATGAAACTATAAGGTTCCATAATTCCATTAAAAACAATAAATAAACATATTATGAAAGTAACCGTAGTAGGTGCAGGTGCTGTAGGAGCAAGTTGTGCAGAATACATCGCAATGAAAGACTTCTGTTCGGAAGTAGTTTTAGTAGATATCAAAGAAGGTTTTGCTGAAGGAAAAGCAATGGACTTGATGCAGACTGCATCTTTGAACGGATTTGATACAAAAATTACAGGTACAACAGGAGATTACAGCAAAACAGCAGGTTCTCATGTAGCAGTTATCACCTCTGGTATCCCAAGAAAACCGGGAATGACAAGAGAAGAATTAATCGGTATCAATGCGGGCATCGTAAAAGAAGTTACTGAAAACTTAGTTAAAAATTCTCCTGAAGTAATCATCATCGTGGTTTCTAACCCAATGGATACGATGGCTTATTTGGTACACAAAACTTCAGGTCTTCCTAAGCACAAAATCATTGGTATGGGTGGTGCTTTAGATTCTGCAAGATTCAAATACAGATTGGCTGAAGCTTTAGAAGCTCCGATCTCAGACGTAGACGGAATGGTAATCGCTGCTCACAGTGATACTGGTATGCTTCCATTATTGAGCAAAGCAACAAGAAACGGAGTTCCAGTAACTGAATTTCTTGACGATGCTAAACAAAAATATGTAATCGAAGAAACTAAAGTGGGTGGAGCTACATTAACTAAATTGTTAGGTACTTCAGCTTGGTATGCACCAGGTGCAGCAGTTTCTGTAATGGTTCAGGCAATTGCTTGTGACCAAAAGAAAATGATCCCTTGTTCATTAATGCTTGACGGAGAATATGGCGAAAGTGATATCTGCTTAGGTGTTCCTGCAATTATCGGGAAAAACGGTGTTGAAAGCATCGTCAATATTTCTTTAACTGAAGAAGAGAAAGCTAAATTTGCTGAAGCTGCACAGGCAGTAAGAGAAGTGAATGGTGATTTGAAGTTTTAATATTCATTAAACTTTTCGTAAAAAAGAACCGCGCGCCCAAGGGGCGCGCGGTTCTTTTTTACTATCAAATAAAGTAAAAAAAAATTTTTCTAAAAATCATGGAATTTCTATTTTTGTTTATTAAAAAAGTTGTTTTATTGAGTGTTTAGCTGTTTTAATTTAAATGTAATATTTTATTGATAAAAAGTAAACTAATTATCTACAAGAAGAAAATAATGTAGTTTTGAAAATTATTTAAAAACACATTTATTTCAAAATGGAAAAAATTTCCGTTCTTATTGCTAACTACAATAATATCAGGTATTTTAGAGATTGCTACGATTCATTAATAAGCCAAACATATAATAACTGGGAAGCTATTATCGTTGATGATGGATCTACGGACAATTCTGTAAATATCATAAAAGATATCATCAAAAATGACAACAGATTTTTATTTTATGAAAATTCAGAAAATAAAGGTTGTGGTTTTACTAAGAGAAAGTGTGTAGAATATGCCACTGGCGAAATTTGCGCTTTCTTAGATCCTGATGATACTCTTTATCCTGCTGCTTTGAAAAAATCTGTTGAAGAATATTCTCGAAATAAAAGTATTGTTGCTACGTACTCTAAAATGATGTTGTGTGATGAGAATTTAAAACCTCAAAATGTGTTTGGTAGTACTAAAGAGATTTACAATGATAAATATTTTTTTAATTGTCCTATTCAATTTGCACATTTTTTTACTTTTAAAAAGGAAACTTATCTAAAGACTTCCGGAATAAATCCTGATTTAAAAAGTGCAGTTGATCAAGATTTATATTTAAAAATTTTAGAATTAGGTAAGGTGAAATTTATTCGAGAGACTTTATATAACTATAGACTTCATTCTAGTGGGATTTCTCAAGAAAATTCAAAGCAAATAGCCAAAGAATCATTTGCTTATGTGATTTATGAAGCTATGAAAAGAAGAAATATTAAAACTATTAATTCAATAGATGTTCCTTCAATATATAAAAGTTCCGACGAAATTTATTTTCTTCTCAATTATCAAACAGGATTGGCATATAGATTAATTATAAAACTTAAATCATTGTTTAGATAATATGACAGTTTTTTTAGTAAGTACCTTGACATGATTTTGTATAATAACAGCGATTATTTTATTTGGATTTCATGAAAAATTTCAATCTTCCTACTGTTTTCCTATTCCAAAATTAAATGATTTTTTTAGTAAAAATACATAGATGAATATGAATTTATTGTTTTGGATATTGGTAAAAGGAATTCTGAAATAAAGAAACTTTCACAATTGTTACTATATAAAACGACTTACAGAATTAGTCACTTCAGATAGCTAATACAAAGTTCGGTGAAGAAATTGGATCAGATCCCTTGCTATTGAGATTCCTCTTCAAGAAGAATCCCATAAATTCGGGATTATTAGTTATCGAATTACATAAACTAATTACATATTCAAGATAATTAACTATAAAGGTCGGGCTAATGCCCGACCATAATTAAAGTTATCAAATTTGCCTTTAGCCAAAACTTATTTTAAAATCGATGAAATCAAGATGATTAAGAAAATCACAAAAGTTCTCGATATGCTCTGCCATTCGAATTGACGATGTAGTGAACTTTCTCCTTAAAAAAAATTACTTAACAACCGTCGCCTCCATCTCAACTTTCAGCGTTTCAAACAATGTTTTGACTTCAATTACATTACTTGCCTGTTGAATGCCATGTTGAGTAATCCAATTTTGCCAGACGTCAAAATTCTCAAAAAATGCGGGATGGTCTGTCGTATAGACATTGAGGCGAACAATGTTTTTCACCTCAAAGTCTGCCTGTAGAATTACTTTCTCAAGATTTTCAAATGTCTTAATAATTTGCGTTCTCATGTCGGCATCGCTTGTAATTCCGTCATCGTTGATAGCGGTTTGTCCGGAAACGTAAAGCGTGCTCTGAACATTTTTAACTTCCACAGCTTGTGCATAATTTCTGTCGTCTTGCCAAGTCCAAGGGTTGATGATTCTTTTTTCCATTTTGAAATATTTTAATTAAATTAATGGAACAAAGTTCGGCAGAGTCGGGAAATTGATGCTGTGACGTGCGTCACTATTTTATTGCTTTTTTAAACCTGATTCTAAATACAATCTGCTTAATGTTTCTCTGGAAACTCCTAAATAAGCTGCTAAAACGGTTTTTGGAACTCGCTGGATGAGTGTGGGGTAGAATTTCAAAAATTGTTCGTATTTCTCTTTAGCATTCATTGTCATCAGTGAAAGAATTCTTCTTTGGTTTGAAATATGTCCGCCAATGGCTTTTTTCAGAAAGAAATCGGTCATTTTGGGAACTTCAGTCAGGAGCTGCTGATAATCATTAAAAGAAAGTTTTAAAACTGAAGTATCTTCCAGACATTGCAGGGATTGAGTAGCTTTGTTTTGGGTATAGAATGCTGCGTAATCGCTTTCCCACCAATCTTCCATTGAAAACGAAATGATGTGTTCTTTGGCTTCAGCGTCAGTGTAAAAAAGTTTTAAAAGTCCGGAAACAATAAAATAAACATGGTCAACCTGATCATTTTCTTTGATAATCATTTCACGTTTTTTGAAATGCTGTTCTTCAAAAAATAACTCAACAACCGAAAATTCTTCGTCGGTCAAGGAAATTGTTTTGCTGATATGATCTTTTAGGACATTCATTTATTTTAATTTAATAATCAGTTGTACTAATTATCTGTACAATTCAAGATCAAGAAAGTTATTGTTTTTAACTAAATTTTTCTTAGCTTTTTCTGTTCCTGCCTTTTTTAAAGCATTTGTATCCATTTCATTCCCGTTTTCGTCGTAGGATTTGAATTGAGTAATCTGTGGGTTCATGAGCAAAAACTGTTCGTTTGCGCTAATCGGGTTTTTCCTGAAGTCGTTCCATTTTTTATTAAACTGCTTTCTGTTGACCTCATAATTTTTCAGTAAATGAGATGGCTTGATCACAGAAGTTCCATTATTGGTTTTATAATTGGCGATGAGTTGAAAAGAATGATGTTTTTTGGAATCTTCAATAGCCACAATTAAACCCGGAAGTTTCCTGAATAAATGCGGACCATCCTGAAATGGCAATTCTGTGGTAAACCAAGCCGTCCATTCTCGCCTTCCAAATTTTAAGATTGCTTTCTGGCAATTATAGTTTTGAATCTTTTTTGTTTCATCAATTAATGTCCAGTTAAAATCAGTTTCATCCGTTACTTTATAAGATTCCATTCCGACGAATTCTGTTGAGTAATTTTTGATATTACTTTTATTTTTCCACACGAACATTTTGATATTTCCGGGTGAAAGGTCTGTGCCCACATGCCCATTTTTTTTCTGCGAAGATTTTACAACGGCAGAATCTCTTTTAGCTTTCATCTCACTCAAAAACTCCGAATGATCTTTAAAAACTGTGAGACGCATATTTTCGGTTAAAACACTGTCAATTTTTATAGAATCGGGAACATATTTGTACTCATAAATAAATCTGTGATTCTGGGCATTTAGTTTTAAAATGAATGTGAAGGTTACGAGAAAGAAGATTTTATTCATTGATATTTGATATGATTAATCAAATCTACAAAATTGATTGAATATCTATTCCTGTTTTAAAAACAATCCGTCACCAATTCCATATTCACTATTGCTCCGGCTACATTTCCAGTCATCACCGCATTCGAAACTGAACGCATCATCGAAGAATTGTCACCGCACA
Source organism: Chryseobacterium sp. C-71 (assembly GCF_020911865.1). Lineage (NCBI taxonomy): Bacteria > Pseudomonadati > Bacteroidota > Flavobacteriia > Flavobacteriales > Weeksellaceae > Chryseobacterium > Chryseobacterium sp. C-71. The sequence continues at coordinate 1,307,145 of NZ_CP087131.1, read as the reverse complement.
CAAAAAGTCCGGGAACATTTGTTTTCTGAAACATATCTGTTTTGATATGCCCCATTTCTGTAAAATCACAACCCAAATCTTTAGGAATTTCAGAGTGTTGTTTGAAAGGAAACGCACCGTAAACCGCTTCAAAATCGATTTCTTTTCCGTCATCAAAGACCAGACTTTTTACATAGCCGTTTTCATTTTTCAGCTCAGAAATTTCGGTTTCAATAATGTCAATCTGATTATTTTTAAGTTTTTCCAATTGTTCAGAAGTGAAATTGGCTTTTCCTCTCGTAAGAATCGTAACATCTTCAGTTAAATTTTTAACTAAAGAAGAAATATGAACAGCCTTATCTCCATTCGCAATAATTCCAGTTTTCTTGCCTTTGTATTCGTAGCCGTGGCAATATGGGCAGTGAATCAGTGAGATTCCCCAGGATTCTTGAAAACCTTTGATATTGGGAACTTCATCGATAATTCCGGTAGCAATAATCAGTTTTTTTGAATTAAACTTTTCACCTTTTTCTGTTGTAATTTCAAATCCAAAATCTGTTTTTTGAGTTGAAATTGCTTTTCCATTATAAAACTTTACCGTATCATATTCTTCAACCTGACTTTTAGCTATTGTAGAAATCTCGGCAGGTGAGCTTCCGTCATGAGTCAGAAAATTATGCGAATGAGGCGTTTGCTCATTACAAGGTTTTCCGCTGTCGATGACCAAAGTCTTTCTTAAAGATCTTCCTAAAGCCATTGCTGCAGATAATCCTGAGTAACTTCCCCCGATGATGATAACTTCGTATTGTTCTGTATTCATGATTTTAAATGTTTAATGAATTTAAATAGATTTCAATTTCTTGTTTGAAAGTTTGGCAAAGTTAGAATAAATTTTTATTATTGCAACATAATCGCATTAACAAAATGATAAGAAGAAGTACCCCAACGAAAGATGCTGTTTTAAATATTTTAACAGATTCAAAAAAAGCCATGAGTCCCGATGGAATTATGCAGAAAGTCGACATCAGTATAGACCGTGCTACGATTTATCGTGTCCTGAACCGTTTTTGCGAAGACGGAATTCTACACCGCATTGTGGCAGAAGATGGGAAACAGTATTTTGCAGTCTGCATCAAATGTGAAGAAAAGAAACTGGCTTACCATCATTTTCATTTCAGATGTACCAATTGTCAGACGATAGAATGTTTGCCGGTTCCTGTTCAGTTTTCTTTACCACAAGGGTATCAGGTAGAAACTGTGAACTGTATTCTGACTGGAATTTGCAAAGATTGCGCATAAAAAAACCTCAGCAATATATACAGAGGTTTGATTGTTTTATATTTGGTGAAACTACTTTTTCTTTGAGTCTAAAGAATCTGTTTTGGACATTTCTTTGACAATAGACATTTTATTTTCAAAAGGTTTAGCTTCTAAAACTGTAATGCTGGTCTGTTCTTTTCCGAGATTAAATTGTACGAAAACGGTTTTTTCTGTACTGCGGATGATGTAAGTATTTACGTTTTTCCAGTTATTGCAAGAGTGCATATATCCTAAATTATAAGCCTCCGGATCTTCTCTTTTCAGGCGTTCTTCTTCACCTTCTCTTAGCGGTTCGCCGGTATTTATTTTTACACCACCCACATTTTTTATCAACTCATCAAAGCTCTTCTGAATCTCGAGCGGAGAGAATTTCTTATCTTTAAACGCCTCAGATATTCTTATTTCTGCTTTAAAGGTTTTCCCTTCCATTGCAGTGTACGTTCCGTGGTCATAGAAGTATTCTTTATCAAAATCTTTGGTTTGTCCGTTACCATGATACAAGCTGGGGTCAGTAAATGCATATCCTTCCGGAAGCTTAAAATAAGGGAAGATTCCATGAAATTTATCGGTCACCGGAATTTTGCTGATGTTGTAGCCTGTATCTGAAATAACTTCTGTTGGATTTGTATTTTTGCGATTATTAGCATTTACAGCGTCCTGTGTAACAGTTTCATTCTGATCTTTCTTACTACACGACCACAAAGTAAATGCAGCCAAAGCACTTGTTAAAAGGATATTCTTCATAATTCAATAAGCTGAGAAACATAATTCTGCCATTCTGTAGGAGCAAATTTGGTGCTAAAGAGAATGAATAAAGTTTAAAATTATGTTAAATCACGAATTGTTTTTATGTTACATTCTGCCTTTTCAATTCGGAAGGTGAAATTCCAAATTCTTTTTTAAACACAAAAGAAAAATGAGAAAGATCTTCAAATCCCAGATCGACATAAATTTCTGATGGTTTTTTGTGCTCTTTATCTAATAAAAAATAAGCTTCCTGAAGACGTTTTTTAATCAGCCATTTTCCCGGACTGTTATTGAAAACTGCTTTGAATTCCCTTTTAAAAGTTGATAAACTTCGCCCTGTCATAAACGCAAAACGTTCGAGACTGATGTTGAATTTATAATTATGATTCATAAATAGCTCTAAATCAATTTTATGCGGAACATTGAAATTGAAAAAAATATCTTTCAGATCAGGATTGTTTTTGAGCAGAATCATCAATAATTCTTCACGTTTTATGTCAACAAAAGTATCGTCCAACTGCTCGGTTCCGTTGTAATAAGGTTCCAGAGATTGTACGAAATTCTTTATTAATTTATCTTCATTGATGAACAGAAAAGAATCATTATTATCTGTTGGTTCGGCTTGATAGGGATGGCGTTCCAGAAATTTCTTTAAAAATTTTTCATCAAAAGCAATAATCACTTTTTCAAAATCTCCGTCTTCCTTGTATTTTGTATAGCGAACCAAATGATTTTTCCGTGCAATACAGTAATCGCCGGGCTTCATATTGTAATGCCTGTAACCATCGTACGAAACCATCGAACCTTTAAGCAAAAACAAAAAGAAATGCTCGGGAATAAACTGTTCCGGAGAAATTTCGGGACCGAGATGACAGGAATGTAGATTGTTAAATTTCATTTTTTAATAATTAATTTCTTTTGTCTTGAAATCGAAGATTCGACATAGTCAAACAAAAGAAACAATCTCGAAGCTTCAGAACAAGATTTGGAAACTTACGTTGAAAATTTAAAATTAATCCTAAAATCCACAAAACTTGTGCGAATTTAATATTGGTTTTTTCAGTTTAATATTTGAGCCGCACTTCGAACAGAGGGAATTTGACTCAATACTCATATTTTACATATGAATCGTCGAAACATATGGTTTTTTAACGGATTAAGTTTAAATTTTCTTAACGCTTCAGTTTTTCAATGTCGTTTCATATTTGTCAAAGTTTAACTGTTGGTTTTACATTGACTTGTCTTACAAATTTACAGATTTACCATCAAACTATCTGCACTTGCCAATAAAGCGTCTTCATGGCTTCTTGGATTCCACTTTAAGATGGTTTTTGCTTTTTCGTTGGCCATTTCTTTGTACAATTCTTTGCCGATTGGTTCTAAATTTTGAATGTCAGAAGAGTATTGAGGTCTTTCTTTTCTGAACAGCTCGGCAACATCGTAAAAGCTCATCACGCCGTCTGAAGTGGCAATGAAACGTTCTCCTGCAGCATCAGGGTGAAGCATAGCTTTGATATGAATGTCCGCAACATCTCTCACATCTACAACTCCCATAGTAAATGGTGGAGTAGTTTCAAGATTACCGTTCAGAATTCCAGAAACGGCAATATCCAACGAAGCCGAAGTGATCCCACCAATCACAGGACCGAAAATCCCTACAGGGTTAATAACCGATAATTCCAAACCATTGCCTTCACTTTGTATAAATTCCCATGCTGATTTTTCTGCAATTGTTTTCGATTTTATATAAGCCGGAAGTTCTGCATTCACATCTGTCCAGTCATCCTCAGTGAAAATATGGTTTTTCTTGTCAATACTGTAGCCGACTGCTGCAAAAGAAGAAGTTAAAACCACTCTCTTCACACCGGCATCACGAGATGCTTTCAAAACACGCAAAGCCCCGTCTCTTGCAGGAATAATAAGTTCATTTTCATCTTTTGGATCCTGCGCGGGGAAGGGTGATGCAACGTGAAGAACATATTCACAGTCTTTTGTAGCCTCACTCCAATTGCTGTCGTATGTAAGGTCAGCTTCAATAAAAGTAAGGTTCGAAAAATCTGTAATTCCTCCTTCTTCTAATGCTTTGATGATGCTGTCTTTTTTGGCTAATGAACGAATTGTGGTTTTCACCTCATATCCTCGCTGTAATAATTGCAGAATAGTATGAACTCCTAAAAATCCTGTGCCTCCTGTTACCAAGACCTTTTTGTTTGTTTGTCTGTTTTCCATTTTGTTTAAATTTTATCAGACAAAGTTGAGGATTATTGAGGAAGAGGATTTTGTTGTGAAGGTCAATTTTTGTTTGTTGTGGAGTTCAAAATTTATTTGAAAAAGAGATTTGTTTTTTTGAAAGTATACAGTTATATTTTGATTTGAATCTGGAGGACTAAATGAAATTATTTCAAATCATTCAAAACTCTTTCAAACTCTAAGTCTTTTTTATCTAAAATATCTTGGTCTTTATATTTTATCAGTTCATTGATTCTGACTCCTATTTGCTGGGTTTGGGAGTTATCAGGATAGAAGATTCCGTTTCCTGTAAATTCTAAAAGATAATCTCCGGGTAATTTTACTTTCACCAGATCACCGTCTCCACCAGAAGTTTGCTGGCCAATGGTTAATGATTGAGGAAATATTTTCTGCAGACTCATAGAATACCATTCGCTTGCACTTCGGGTTTCCGGATTGACGAGAATGAAAACTTTTCCTTTGTAATTATGTGTTGTTTTATCGGGAATTGACGGGAAATAATCGTAATCCTTATAGATAAATGTTCCGATGTTTTTTAAATTGGGTTTGTAATATTTTCCAAAATAATTTTCAGCAGGCGAGAAGTATTTGTAGATATAATGATAAGGAAAACCGCCCCAATCTGGATACGCTCTCATGTCAAAAACAATCGCTTTTTTCTGTGAAGCACTGCTTAAAATACTATCCATCTCCGCATCTATCTTGTCATCATCTACATTATTGATAAACCCTAATGTTTCATTAATTTTAAAGTAGGCAATATCCTTATGAGTTATTTTGCGGCTTTCTAACTTCTTGATTTTATCTTGAAGATAATTTACAATAATCTCGTACTTTTCCTTATTGGAAGTGTCGATCATATCAATTTTTGTAGAAACTTTCTTGTTACTCTTAGCTGATTTTAGTTCTAAAGTTTTTTGTGGAAGATCATCGGGCCAGATGAGATTATTTTCATATTTCGAAAGAACATACACCAACTTTTCTCTGTTTGAAGTAGACAAAAGTTCTCCTTTTTCTTTAATGATTTGAGAAATGCTTTTTCCATTGATGGATGTGATTTTGTCGCCCACTTTAATTTGAGCTTTTGAACAGAGTTCAGGTAAAATAAGATGCGTTACCAAAATGTGATCATCGACAATTTGAAAATCAAATGGTGCAAGATAGATCATGTGATAAATATCTTTCTTGTAATTCAGCTGTTTGTAAAAACTAAACGCATGACTGTCTTTAAATTTTGAAACCAATTTAGCTAATATAACTTCAAAATTTTTTCTCGAATTTACTTTTGAGTTTTCATCTAAACTATTGCTGAAATATTCATCAATGCCTTTGTCCATGATATACTTATGCGGGAAGAGGTAATCAACAACTCCCTGTATTTTAGCCAAAGCCAACAAACGATATTCTAAAGGCAAATTTTCTGTTTTCGGGAAAGGATATTCTTTTTCATCACTGACCAGTTTACCTTTTGGCAGATTTTCAAAATTGTATCGATGCTTATAAATATTGTTGAGTAAATCTTTATTGCCATCGCTTATTTTTTTGTTCTTCTGGAACCAGTCAAAATTCTGATTCTGCAACATTAGATCCTTTGAAGTCTCAATGGGAGCAGGTGTGGTGAAATTTTTGTTCAGCTTTGACGTTAATTTATTGATGACGGAATTAAAATCATCATTGGTATTTACACCTTTTACATTTGCCAAAAACAAACTGTCGGCATTTACTTTTCCGCTGGCAAGATCGGGATGATAATATTTAATAAAATTCCAGGTTTTGAAAAAGATAAATTGTTGTTCGGTTTGTGCGAACAAGTTTTGTTGGAAAAGGAATAATATTAAGGAAAAGATTATTCTCCTAAGATGAAATTTAGATTTAGGCATATTGATTTTTGTGATTGGAATCATTTTTAGCTGTGATTTAAACTAAAAGCTAATGTGTCAAATTTAAATAAAATTTCACATACCAAAACCCTGAAAACCCGTAAATTTGTGGTCACAAAAAAAGTTATTCAATGCTAAGGAAAATTACGATTGCTGCAGTTACTTTCATTTCTTTAATGACGGTGAACGCTCAGAAAAGCAAGAAATCACAGTTGGAAAGACCAAAATTGGTAGTAGGTTTGGTAATCGATCAGATGAGGTGGGATTATTTGTACCGTTTTTATGACAAATACGGCGATGATGGTTTCAAAAGATTGCTAAACAAAGGTTTTTCTTTTAATAATGTAATGATTCCTTATGTTCCTACGGTTACGGCGATTGGTCATACCACCATTTATACAGGTTCAGTTCCATCCATTCACGGGATTGCCGGAAACGACTGGACAGATAAGGCAACCGGAAAAAATGTGTACTGTACGACAGATACCGACGTAAAAGGGGTAGGAACAAACGATAAGATTGGTGGTCATTCGCCAAAAAATCTTTGGAGTACCACCATTACCGATCAGTTGAGAATTGCAAGTAATTTTCAGTCAAAAGTAGTTGGAGTTTCATTAAAAGACCGGGCGTCTATTTTGCCGGCAGGTCATAATCCGACCGGAGCTTTTTGGTTTGATGAAACGAATGGAAATTTTGTGACGAGTTCTTATTATACGAACAGTTTGCCGGATTGGGTAAACAAGTTTAACGATCAGAAATTAGCTGAAAAATTGGTTGCTAACGGATGGAATACGTTATTGCCTATTAATCAATATACAGAAAGCACAAGAGACGATGTGCCTTGGGAAAAACCTGTAGGAACTGCGAAGAATCCAACTTTTCCTTACAGCAATCTTGCCGCAGATTTTGCAGTAAATAAAGGTGTCTTAAGAACTACACCATTTGGAAATACCTACACTTTAAAGTTTGCTGAAGCTGCCATCGATGGATATCAGTTAGGTGAAGATCAGATTACAGATTTTCTAGCTATAAATATTGCGTCTACAGATTACGTGGGTCATGCCTATGGACCCAATGCTATTGAAGTGGAAGATACCTATTTGAGATTAGATATTGAATTGGCGAATTTTTTCAAAATGCTCGATAAAAAAGTAGGGAAGGGCGAATATTTGGTTTTCCTTTCGGCAGATCATGGTGGCGCTCATGCTGAGGGTTTCATGAAAGAAAATAAAATGATGACCGGGTTTTTTGATGATGGTTTAGAGAAAAACCTCGGTGCAGAATTAGAAACAAAATACGCTTCAACTAAACTGATTTTAGGGATTGATAATTATCAGATTTATCTTAATCATCAGTTGATTACAGAGAATAAATTAGATGAAGTTGCCATCAAAAAAAGCATCATTGAAAATCTAAATAAAGATCCCCGTGTTTTATACGCAGTTGATTTGAAAGATGTGGCCAATGCACCAATTCCTGAGCCAATTAAAACCAGAGTAATCAACGGATACAACTGGCAGCGAAGTGGTGATATTCAAATCGTTTCTCATGACGGAATGCTGCCTACGTATGCTAAAAAAGGAACAACGCACAGTGTCTGGAATTCTTATGACGCACACATTCCTCTCATATTTATGGGTTGGAAAGTTCCGCATGGCGAAAGCAATGCTTCGCATTTTATGACCGATATTGCCCCGACAATCGCTCAGTTTTTGAGAATTGAAAACCCTAGCGGAAATGTAGGACAACCATTAATGGAAGTTTTAGGAAAATAAGATTTTTAAATATTATCAAACAGGATCGGGCGCAGCTTTGCTGCGCCCGATCCTGTTTGATAATGATTTCCTCTATAGGAAACCTTAAAGGTTTAATTCTGTCGTAAATAATTTATTACTCAGTTGTTTCATCTTCATCAGAAGCCCCTTCATCGTCATACTGTTCCAGATAATATGCAAAAGAAAAATCTTTCACATCATCTTCCGTGTCTTCTAAAGTAGTAAGTAAGTCTTCGAAGATTTCTAGCTGATCTACACTCATATTGACAAATTCTAAATGCAGAGGCATTTGCAGTTCACCAGAAATGACATCTGAAAGAGCATCAAGATTATCTCCGAAATGAGCGGGAAGTTTAATTTTTTCTTTAAGCTGAGTATAAAAATCTTCGTAATCTCCAAGGTCTGCGAAGTCGATGTATGTTGTATTCATAGTTTTATTTAAATTTTACTGTGCAAATGTATGGGTTTTTATGTCATTGAAAGAGTATAGGGGTTACCGCGTCATTGCGAGAAGCGAAGCGACGAAGCAATCTCTAAACATCTCTATTTCAGAAACGATCCATAATATTTTGAATATCATCTGTCAAATCTCTCCATTCAGGATTCATTGAATTAATTAAATCTAATTTCTTTTGTCTTGAACCTGCCTTTATTTGTTTTTCCCGAAAGATTGCATCTCCAATTTCCTGAAATGCTTCCCAATATACCAACTTATTAACATTGTATTTTGCACTGAAACTCTGCTCGTGAAATTTTTCTTTATGTTCCTGAACTCTTTTCGGTAGATTTGAAGTAACACCTGTATAAAGAACGGTATGTTTTTATTGGTCATGATGTAAATAAAGCCAGATTTCATTTGTGTTGTTTTAATATTATTTATAAAGATTGCTTCGTCGCTTTCGCTCCTCGCAATGACAGATTACTGCTTCTCAAAACTCTTGTAATGATTTTTAGTTAAATAAACCTCTCCATTTTTAGTGAAAACAATTCGGTCGCCATTTCTGTTTCCACAACTGTAATTGACGTCGGCTTCAAAGTATTTTATCCCTTTCGGTAGCTTTCCTTCTCGGTTTCCAAAGTAATCTCCACCAATTGCTTTTCCTGGTAAAATTTCACAAAGATTTCCCTGAGAAGGATTCCAGCCCGATTTCTTGGCTTCATTTTTTGTAATGTAATAGTCAGGAAGCTGATGGTTTTGTTTGACGTAATTGATTACTGTATTTTCTTTGGTAAGTTCATCAATTGCTTGCCTTTCAGATTGGTTTTTTGAAGCTTTCGAGACATTCTCAGTTTTAATCGGGGTTTTCTTCTCAGCGATGAAATTATTATAAATATACATCACCGACATTCCGAAAAGAAGCCCCATGCATGCAAAAAGTACCGAGCGAATTTTAGAATTCATAAAAATAGTTTAAATGTTAAAGTGTAACAATGTAGAAAAAATGCATTGGTAAACTTTTACACAGATAAATTGTTACATTAATTAACTTCTCCATTCTTCCGGAATGTCGCACACCGGTATAGGATTGATTTTATGCTGTGCAGCCTTATTCATTCTGCTGAAAATTTTAAACACTTCCAAATCTCTTCCGCTATAGTCTTCTTCAGTTTTGGTTCCCCATTCTTTTTGGATTTTTTCCAATTCAGGGTAGGTTGCGCCAATCTGCATTTCGTCGGTTCTTTCAGCATCCCAAAGTCCGTCTGTAGGAATGGCTTCCTGAATGTTTTTAACTAAGTTTAAAGCTTTCGCCAATGCATAAACTTCAGTTTTGTAAAGATCTGCGATAGGAGAGATGTCTACGCCACCATCACCATATTTTGTGTAAAAACCAATCCCGAAATCTTCCACTTTATTTCCTGTTCCGCAAACCAAAAGTCCGTTGATTTGTCCATAATAATAGAGAGTAAGCATTCTCAAACGTGATCTTGTGTTGGCAAAAGCCAGTTTCTCGTTAGGGAATTCGTCGTCGTGAACATCAAAAGTTTTGTATAATTCCTCAAATGCTGGCGTAAGATTCACAGACATGGCTTCAACATTCGGGAATTTAGTTTTTAAATCATTCATGTGTTCCCAGGCTCTGTTTACCTGATCTTCCTTTTGACGAATCGGCATTTCAATCAGCAAAGTTTTCAAGCCGGTCATTGCTGCCAAAGTAGAAACCACTCCGGAATCAACGCCACCGGAGACTCCCAATACATAGCCTTTAACTCCTGATTTTTCGGCATAATCTTTTAGCCACTGTACGATATGATCGGTTACTTTTTGTGTCTGCATTGTATATTTTTATTATTTAAAATTTTCTTTTTTAAGTTCGTACCAAAAGCAATTATCGCCTTCGTCAATGAAGGTTTCTTTTTCCTCGAAACCTAATTTTCTCAAAACATGATTGGATATGTCATTCTCTACATCAGCGTAGGCAAAAACTTGGTCGAGTTTCATTTCGTTAAAAGCATAATTTAAAACGGCAATAGAAGTTTCTGTAGCATAACCTTTTCCCCAATACTCCGGTGTGAAACGGTAGCCAAGATCGTGAATATTCTGATGATTGTTGATTTCTTTAATCAGTTTTAAACCGCTCCAACCAACCAATTTTCCATCTTCTTTTCTGATGACAGCCCATCTTCCGATTCCGTTTTCTGTATATTGATTTCGGATGCTTTTAATCATTTCTGCACTTTGGCTGATGTCGGTTAAAGGTTGTATTCCAACATATTTTACGACTTCCGGATTGCTGTCCATCGCAAAAAAAGCTTCAACGTCTTCGAGAACGATCTCCCTTAAGATCAATCTTTCGGTTTCAAGATAAATATTCATCGTTTGTATGGTCTTATTTTAAAGATTTTAATATAATTTTTATAGCCACAAAAAAATCCTTTTTCGGCATAAGTTTATATTTATATCCTTATTTTTGTAAACTTAAATTTCATGTAAAAATAATGAAGATTTTTAGAATTGCCGCACTTTCATGCCTTTTAGTTTTAAGTTTGAATTCTTGTAAAAAAGAACAGAAAACTGATTGGAAAGTAGAAATAAAAAATCCTGCCGAAAAGGTGGAGGTTACCGATATCTCAAAAGAGTTTTATGACCAGAATGTTTCTTTGGAACAATTCACGACAAAGTTTCCCTGGTTTCAGGGCACCGTTCCTGATGAAGATTTTGGGAAAAGAAGAGCAGATGCACAAGAAATAAAAATCTACAAAGAAGCGATTAGCAAAATTGATCAGAAGAAATTGCAGAATGAGCTTCAGGATTTGTTTTCGCACATCAAGTTTTATTTTCCGCAGTTTAAAAGTCCAAAGGTTTTCCTTTTTTCATCAGCTTTACAGATGGTTCAGGAGCCACTTTTGTATGATGATAAAACCAATTTCCTGTTTATTGATATTACAGGATTTATGGGTGATAAAAATCCAAATTACAGAGGTTTGGAACTGTATTTTCAGAAATCTATGAACCCGAACAACATTGTTCCGAAAGTTTCAAGAATGTTTGCCGAAAACATTGTTCCGTATACTGGGAACAGTCAAAAATTCATTGATTTGATAGTGTATAACGGTAAAATCATGACTTTACAGGATGCATTTTTACCCGAAACGCCGGATTATCTGAAAATGGATTACACGAAAGAACAATATGACTGGTCAGCTGCAAATGAAGCCAATATTTATAATTATTTTGTTGAGAATAATTTAATTTTTGGTGATGATCACCGATTGGCAGAACGTTTCATTGCTCCCGGGCCATTTTCAAAATTTTATACAGAAATTGATAATAACTCTTCGCCGATGGTCGGAATTTACACAGGGTGGCAGATTTGCAGAGAATATTTAAAAAAGAAACCTGAAACAAAATTAGTAGATTTCCTGAAAATGGATGCTACACAAATTTTTAATGAAGCAGGTTACAAACCGAAATTGGAAGAATAATAAAGTTTAGAAAAAATAGGAAAATGAGAAAGACTCAAATTACGATAGATGTAGAACTGGATGAAAATCACATCCCGGAGTTGATGACTTGGAATGCGGCGGATGGCGGCGTAGAAAAAGAGGAAACAAAAGCAGTAATGATTTCCGTTTGGGACGAAAAAGCATCTGAAGCTCTAAGAATCGATCTTTGGACGAAAGATATGCCGGTTGATCAAATGAAAATGTTCATGCATCAGATTTTTGTTTCTATGGGAAGCACCTATCAAAGAGCAACAGGCGAAGATGATGTAGCAGCATGGATTGAGCAGATTGCCGAAGAATTTGCTGTAAAATCCGCGATAAAAATGTAAATAAGCGATTGGCTTTTGGCAATTGGCGGCTAGCTTTTTGACAAAAGTTTAAATGAATGAAAATTTTATTTTTGGCGGTTAGTATTGAAGCTAAAAGCCAAAAGCAATAAGCTAAAAGCAAAAATATTATGAATTTTAATACAAAAGTTATACACGGAGGACAACATCACGAATCTGCGACAGGTTCTGTGAATGTTCCTGTTTTTTTAACATCAACTTTCGCACAAAAAAGTCCGGGAGTACATTCGGGATACGAATATTCAAGAGCGGCAAACCCTACAAGACAGGCTTTGGAAGACTCTTTGGCAAGCATCGAAAACGGAGCGAGAGGTTTAGCTTTCGGTTCAGGTTTAGCTGCTATCGATTGTGTTTTAAAATTATTAAATCCGGGCGACGAAGTTGTTGCTGTGGATGATTTATATGGTGGAACCTACAGAATGTTCACCAGACTTTTTGAAAAATATCAGTTGAAATTTACTTTCGTTAATTTTGATGATGCTTCTAAAATCGCTGACGTTATTACAGATAATACTAAATTAATCTGGGTAGAAACTCCAACCAACCCATTGATGAAATTAGTAGACATCAAAGCAGTTGTAGAAATTGCAAAAGGAAAAGATATTCTAGTTGCGGTTGATAATACGTTTGCAACGCCGTACCTTCAGAGACCAATCGATTTGGGAGCTGATATTGTAATGCACTCTGCAACAAAATATTTGGGAGGTCATTCTGATGTTATTGCTGGAGCTTTGATTGCTAAAGATGCTGAATTGGGTGAAAAACTACACTTCATTCAGTTTGCAAGTGGTGGAATTTTAGGTCCACACGATTCTTATTTGGTTTTGAGAGGAATTAAAACCTTAGCTTTAAGAGTTCAAAGACATTCTGAAAACGGAATGGCTGTTGCAAAATATCTTGAATCTCATCCGGCAGTTGCGCAAGTAATTTATCCGGGATTGGAATCTCATCCGCAATATGAATTGGCAAAAGCTCAGATGAAAGATTTCGGAGGAATGGTTTCTTTCACTTTCAAATCAGGGAAAAAAGAAGACGCGATCAGATTTTTGGAGAGAGTAAAAGTATTCACTCTTGCTGAATCTTTGGGTGGAGTAGAATCTTTGGCTAATCATCCGGCACTGATGACTCACGCTTCGATTCCTGCAGAAAAACGTGCAGAATTGGGGATCACTGATGATTTGGTTCGTCTAAGCGTCGGGATCGAAGATGCTGAAGATTTGATTGCAGATTTGGAAAAAGCATTTTCTTAAAATAATAAATCATAAGCATCCGTTTTTACAGCGGATGTTTATTTTTAATCAATTTTAAAATGAAAAATACAAGAAAAGCCACGATTCAGGATTTACCTCAATTAGCAGAATTGTTTGATCAGTACAGAGTTTTTTATCATAAAGAATCTGATATTCCGGCTGCGAAAAATTTTTTAAAAGAAAGAATTGAGAAGAATGATTCTGAAATTTTTGTTGCTGAAATTGATGGGGGATTAGTTGGTTTTGTACAGTTATATCCATTATTTTCTTCAACGAGAATGAAACGTTATTGGTTGTTGAATGACTTATTTGTCAATGAAAATTATCGTGGAAAAGGTTTTTCAAAACAATTAATTGAAGAAGCCAAAGAATTAGCAAAATCAACAGATTCTGCAGGAATTCTCTTAGAAACGGGAAAATCAAACGATATAGGAAATAAACTTTATCCAAGTTGCGGATTTGAAATTTACGATGAAGTGAATTTCTATGAATGGACGAATAGATAATGTAACAATTTACCAATGTAACAGTTTACCAATTTTTTCAATTGTTACATTGCTAAATCGATACATTGTTACATTAAAATATTACTCATTACCAATTACTTATTATTCTTATTACATGACAGATTTCGAAAAATACATCCAGAGATATTTAGATTTAATTCCATCTGAAAATTGGTTGGAGGAATTAAAAAAAGTTGGTGAGAAAACGGTTTCTCTGTACTCTTATTTAACAGAAGAACAATCAAACTACGCTTATGCAGAAGGAAAATGGAGTTTAAAAGAAGTTTTGCTTCATCTATCGGATACCGAAAGAATTTTTCAGTACAGAATTTTAGCTTTTGCGAGAGGTGAAAAATCTGAATTGCCAGGCTTTGATGAAGAAGGTTACGCTGCCAATTCTTTCGCCAACGAGAGAGGTTTAGAATCTCTGCTGGAAGAATATCAATTAGTAAGAAATTCTTCTCAGATTTTATTGGAAACATTGAATCCTTCAGTTTTAAGTAACATCGGAACTGCTAATGGAAACAAAATTTCTGTGGAAACGATTTGTAAACTGATTGTTGGGCATAATATTCATCATTTTAATGTGGTGGAAGAGAGATATTTGCCAAAGTTGTAATTTTTTTTAATTTTATTGTCATTGCGAGGAGCGATAGCGACGAAGCAATCTCATAATTTTAAAAACCACACAAATGAAAGCCGGATTTATCTACATCATGACCAATAAAAATAATATTGTTCTTTACACAGGTGTGACATCAAACTTACCAAAAAGAGTTCAAGAACATAAAGAAAAATTTCATGAATTGAGCTTCACTTCAAAATACAATCTTAATAAATTGGTTTATTGGGAATCTTTTCAAGAAATCGGCGACGCGATTTTTAGAGAAAAACAAATTAAGGCAGGCTCAAGACAGAAAAAAATAAATTTAATAAATTCAATTAATCCTGAATGGAGAGATTTGACTGAAGACATTAAGGATATTATGAGTCCTTTTTGAGATTGCTTCGTCGCTTCGCTCCTCGCAATGACAAGAAAAATGGAAAACATCATCAACATATTAAAATCTGGCGGCACAATTTTATACCCAACAGACACCATCTGGGGAATCGGTTGCGACGCAACAAACATAGACGCCATCAATAAAATTTTCGAGATCAAGAAGCGCGAAAAAAATAAATCGATGATTATTTTGGTAGAAAATGAGAAGCGATTACAAGATTTGGTTGACGTTCCGGAAATGGCTTGGGAAATTATGGATTTAAGCGAAAAACCTGTAACATTGGTTTATCAGAATCCCAAAGGTTTACCGAAGGAATTGTTGGCAGAAGACGGAAGCATCGGAATTCGTCTCGTGAAAAATGATTTTTGTAAAAAACTGATTACAAAATTGAACAAACCTTTAGTTTCAACTTCAGCTAATTTCAGTGGTGATAAAAGTCCGTTGAAGTTTTCGGATATATCAAAAGAAATCATTGATTTAGTAGATTTTGCGGTGGAAGAAGACAGAGAAAAAGTGTCACAATATTCAGGCTCTTCAGTGATCAAAATCTGGAGTGATAACAGAATAAAGGTTTTAAGAGAATAGTTTTTGTCCCGCAGATCTCACAGATTTTTTAGAACGGCAAAATAAAAATCTTTGATTTTCAAACTTATGTGTTCTAATATTCTCTAAGTATTAAACTTAAAACTAATGTGACTCATGTGTCATAATATCT
This sequence comes from Chryseobacterium sp. C-71, assembly GCF_020911865.1. NCBI lineage: Bacteria > Pseudomonadati > Bacteroidota > Flavobacteriia > Flavobacteriales > Weeksellaceae > Chryseobacterium > Chryseobacterium sp. C-71. The sequence goes on along the minus strand of NZ_CP087131.1, from coordinate 1,291,427 downwards.
TTTTGATTTGCATTTTCCACAGATTACAATATCAGCGGTGTCAGGCTGAGCCTTAAAAATCTTTTGTCACTTTTGTAGTTAACGAAACAACGTTCTACAGTAAATATTTATCTTTGCAAAATTAATTCATCCAACATCCAGCATCAAAAAAATGTTCATCAACCTCAATCAAAATCAAAACTTAAAACTTTTCAAACTCATTTCTGAAGTCGCAGCGGCAAATAACCAATCGGTGTACATAGTTGGTGGTTTTGTGCGTGACCTTTTAATGAAAAGAAAAGCGTCTACCGATATTGATTTTGTGACCGAACAAAGCGGAATTGAACTGGCTCAAAATGTAGGAAAAGAAATTGATCCTAAAATGAAGGTTTCTGTTTTTAAAACCTACGGAACTGCGATGATCAGATACAAAGATCTTGAACTGGAGTTTGTCGGTGCAAGAAAAGAAAGTTATACCGAAGACAGCCGTAAACCTGAAGTGGAAGGCGGAACGATTGAAGATGACCAGAAAAGAAGAGATTTTACCATCAATGCGATGGCGATTTCTTTAAACAAAGATAATTTCGGGAAACTGATTGATCCTTTTGACGGAATTGGTGATTTACAAAAAGAAATTCTCAGAACACCTCTGGAACCTGCACAAACCTATTCTGATGATCCTTTGAGAATGATGCGAGCAGTTCGTTTTGCATCAACTTTAAATTTTACTATCGAAGAGAACTCTTTAAACGCCATCAGACAGGAAGCGGAAAGAATCAAAATTGTTTCTATGGAAAGAATCATGGTTGAATTTAACAAAATCATGCTTTCGAAAAAGCCTTCTGTTGGTTTGAAATTAATGGAAGAAACAGGTTTAATGAAACTGATTATTCCTGAATTAATTGACTTAAAAGGAGTAGAAGAAGTAGAAGGACAAACACATAAGGATAATTTTTACCACACTTTGGAAGTGGTTGATAATATTTCTGAAAATACGGATAATCTGTGGCTTCGTTGGGCAGCATTGCTTCACGACATCGGAAAAGCACCGACAAAAAAATTCGTTGACGGAACGGGCTGGACTTTTCACGGTCACGAGTTTTTAGGTTCAAAAATGGTGAAGACCTTATTTCAAAAACTGAAATTACCATTGAATGCTGACATGAAATATGTTCAGAAAATGGTAAAACTTTCGTCGCGACCGATTGCGTTGATTACAGATGATGCTTCTGATTCTGCGCTGAGAAGGCTTTTGTTTGATGCTGGAGAAGATATGGAAGATTTGTTTACACTTTGTAAAGCAGATATCACAACCAAAAATTCTAAAAAACAAGATAAGTTTAAAAAAAACTTCCAATACGTTGCTGTTAAGATCAAAGAGGTTGAAGAGAAAGATCAGGTAAGAAATTTCCAGCCGCCGATTTCCGGAGAAGAAATTATGGCAATGTTTAACCTAAAACCCGGCAGAGAAATTGGTATTTTAAAGGAAAAAGTGAAGGAAGCGATTTTGGAGGGTGAAATTGCCAATGACAGTGAAGAAGCTAGGAATTTTGTTATTGCAGAAGCAGAAAAGCTTGGTCTTAAAATACTTTCTTAGAAAATTAGAAAAAGATTTAATCTAAAATAAAAAACCTCTTTCAAATAATCTTGAAAGAGGTTTTTATTATTTTAAACTCATCTTATTTTGAGATAATCAACTTCAGATTTTGTTTATTGGAATTGTTATCAATCTGAATGATATAATTTCCATTAGATAAATCTGAAACATCCAATGTTTTATTAATGGTTTTTCCTTGTTTTACCAGAGCTCCGTTTACACTGTAGATTTTCACTTCAACATCCTTATTTGTATTGATTTTAATGAAATCTGATGCAGGATTCGGGTAAAGAATGATTTTGGTTTCTGCCTTTTGATTTTCTGCTGTTGATAATATATTAAATTCATTAATCACACCCACGGCATCCAAATCAAATCCTGAAGAACCGCCCGGAGTTGGGAAAGGGTCTATCGCAACATTTCCAAAGCTGTCGTATGTTCTGTAGGTCTCAATATTTGTCCCAATAACATCGATTATTTTCACATGCGTGATTTGTTCTTTATTCAAAAGCGGGTTGTCCGGAAGATCGCTGATGTCGAAAGGAGTTCCGAAACCAGAGGTATATTTTCCTGCAAAATTATTAAGATATGTCGCATCCATTGTTGCAAAACCCGAACCTCCTATATCTGTAGTATTCTGAATGAAATTTGCAGGATATTGATTATGAGAAGGGAAACGGAAGAAATTAATACCGTCTGAACTCACTTCTACAAAAGCCAATTCTAAAAATGCTCTGCCGGACTGGCCAGACATAAATCCGTTTTCAAATACGGCAAAGTCAAAGCCGCTTCCGTTGGTAATTGGTTTTGCAAAAGTGAGTATAGCATTACCACCGTCTCCCAGACTTACAATAGATCCGTTAGAAGCTCCAGTTGCATTAGCATCAACACCAGCATTAGCAACTGCAGATACGGTACTGTTAATCTGTTGGTAACCACGCAATACAGTAGCACCAGTAGCCCAAGATTTAAAAAGCGAACTGTTAGCAGGAATTGCAGTAGACCCCGCAACGCCGGCTTGTGGAGCATAACTTTGAGCCATTAGAAAGTCAGCAGAAAGAAATGCAGCAGCGATGAATATATTTTTCATTTTATTTAAATTTTATATCAAATTACTTGATGATGAATTTCTCAGTTTGCTGAACATTCTTACCTGAAATCTGAATCATATAATTTCCTTTATTTAAGTCTGAAACTGTAATTCCGTTTTGGTAAACGCCAGATTTTACAATTCTTCCTGAAAGATCAACGATTTTATATTGTGAAGCATTCGCATTTTTGATATAAAGAATGTCTGATACCGGATTTGGATAGATTGAAATGGTCTTGTTTAGTTTTGTTTCTGCTGTTGAAAGACTGGCTGGGGTAAACACATTTTTATAAACATTGTTGGCACCGATTGTAGTCGTAAATGTATTCAATAGAGTTCCGGTTTGGCTGTAAACATTTAAAGTCGAAGTAGGACCGAAATCGTTAGCATTTCCCTGAAAAATTTTCCCGTCAATTGCTGCAAAACCATAAAAATCTCCGTTAAATGTACTTGGAGTTGTAGTAAAAATAGGAGTGCTGCTGAATGTTGCTAAATCTGTATTTAAAGAATATACATTAGTACCTCCGGCAATCAAAAGTTTTGTACCTTCTGAAGTGAATTTTAGTGCTTCATATTGAGATGGTGGTACAACGGAAGTATTTGCTATACTTGCTGTCACCGTATCTGTAGTTGTATTGATTTTATAAACTATAGATCCTGTAGATCCTGTACATAAAGCGAAAATATCGTTTCCAACAACCGTGATAGACTGCAATCCAGCGCTTAAAGTAATGGTGCTCATAATTGCATTGGTAGTAGGATTGATCACTTCAATACTGTTTCCTGCTCTGTAAGAAGATTTATTCACGTATACTTTTCCGTTCACGGTAACGATCTCTTCAGGTTCTTCGCTTAAAGGAATGCTGGTGATGTACGCTAAAGTTGTTGCATCATGCACAGAAACAAAATGTACTGTATCACCATAATCGCCAGCATTGGTGGTGAAAATCTTCCCGTTGACAATGGTAGTAGATCTTGGTCTGTCTATGTTACTGGTAATTACAGCAGACTTTACAAAGCTTGCCCTGTTGGCAACGACTATTTTGTTTGAATTATTTAAAACTAAATAAGATTTATCTCCGTTAAAATAAATAGACTGCAAGATGTCTCCCAAAGCCTCACCATTGTTGGCTAAATGATAAACATTATTAGTGATATTGTTGTTGGCATCAATGTAAGAGATTTCTCCGTTTGGTGGATTTGCATTATAGTTTCCTTCATTGGAAACAATGTAACCGTTCGAATACTGTGCAGATGTCAATACAAAGCCTGCCAATGCAAAACTTAGCTTTAAAAATTTAGAGTAAAAATGTTTCATTTTTTTTTGTATTATTTATTTTAAATTATTTGTATAAAAAAGTTAAATGTCCCGGAATGTCTCCAGTTTTGACTTTCCATTTTAATTTTCCGAATTTGTTGTAGCAGAAAAGTTCGCCGGAAGAAGTGTAATCTTTAGCGTCTGAAATAAAAATATCACCATTGACAGGGTTTGCAGCAATGCCGTATGGAATGACAATTTTGGTATCTGATCCGTCTGTTATGAAATTACTGCTTGTTTTTTCTAGCGTGTCAGTATTAATGATTCCGTAGCTGCTTACAGTTCCTCCCGAAGTCCATTCATAACTGATATAGTAAAGTCTGTTTTCTACAATTGAAAAATTACTTACAGGAATATTAAATTCTTTGATAACCTGATCATTTTGAGGATTTAAAACATACGTTTTTGGAGGAATATTTCCGAAGTTTCCTCTAGAGGTTATCCAAAGCTTTCCAGTGTCATCTTTTTTAATTTTACTTAAATTGATGGCAACAGGTATTTTTTTAATCTCGGTGAAAGTATTCAGATCAATGACAGAAACAGTATTATCATAATCAGGACCACTGTATGCACCGGAATTCGCAACATATAATTTATCTCCTACAACTTCCAGTTCGTCGGGTTGTTTCCCAACATAGAGCTTACCGACAATTTGCAGGGTATTGACGTCTACTTTTACCACATATCCAGGTTGTGATGCTCCCACGGCACCACCGTAAGATGTAATGTAAGCATAATCTTTATGAAAATTAATGTATCTGCAGTTCTGAATCTGGATTTCACCAATGTGTTTAGCTGTTTTGGCATCCATCACTTCAATATAATTGGAAAGATTGATGACCGCATACAGTTTATCCTTATACGTTTTAATATCATTACCTACATCTCCCAGACTGCCTACAACATTAGGATTTTGGGCATTGTAATAATTTTCTGTAAAAACTCCGGTAGAATAATCAAAAAAGTCAATCGAAGCTTTGTTGCTTCCCATATTGCCTTCATTAAGTACATAAAGACCTTTGATGTTGATGTCTTCCGGCTCCTGAACTCCCGTGTAGACTGCACCATAGTTAATGTAATCATAATCTTCCCTACAAGACTGAGTTGTAAGAATTAAAAAGAAAACTAAGAATAAATATATTTTTTTCATGTCTGAATCTCATTAAAAGGTTACTCTCAGGCTGACTCTGTAATTTCGTCCTGGCATTGGGTAATTCTGGATAACGCTGTAATTCTGATCCAAAAGATTATTTACTTCCAGGCCTAATCTGAATTTCCAGTCTTTCATATTAAATTCTTTCGTTCCGGAAATATCGCTGGTGTACCAAGGCTGTTCGTAGTTTACCGGAATGTTTTCAGACATATTGTACCGTTCGCCAACGTAGACGAAACTGTAATTAAGCTGCCAGTCTTTATAAGTAAGACCCAATAATGCACTCGCATTATTCTTTGCGGTGTAAGGAATCTGATGCCTGTAGTAAGAAGTAATATTGGTTTTGCTAATATTTAAAGCTTCTGTAAAAGTATAAGTAAAACGGTTGCTCAATAATAAATTTTCTGAAAGAAGCCAGATTGCCAGTGCCGAAAGATCAACTCCTTTTATTTCCACCTCACCCAAATTCTCCATCGTCCAGCGGAATTGTTGCCCTTTTGGATAAGCAATGATTTTATCCCGAACACGATTGTAATAAGCATCAGCAATCAGGTTGATATTTTTTAAAACACCTGAATTAAAATCTTTATTAAATGTAAATCCAAGATCATACTGATTGGTAAATTCTGGTCTCAATTGCGAACTTCCGACTTCCGTGTAATACAAATCATTGAAAGTTGGCATTCTGAAAATTCTCTTATAAAAACCATGAACTTTAAATTCTGCAGAAAACGGCTGATAAGAAGCAAATATAGTAGGCGTAAACTCAGAGCGGTTTTGAGGTGTCGAAAATAAGGTGTTTTCTATTTTTTCCTGCACAAAAGTTCCTAAAACGCTTCCCTGTATTTTAAATTTTTTAAAATCAAACTGTGAAGCCAATGCCACAAGTTCTGTATTTCTTTCGGGATATGCAAACTGTCTTAAATTGGCATCCAAAGTATTAAATTGATAATCTACCGATAAATTGATTTTCCAAAATTTGTAAGGAGAATATTGGTGTGCCGTAGAAACGTAGACCTCTTGCTGTTTATAAGTATTATCTATAAACAGAGGTGTTCCGCCAGGATTGCCATTATAATAACGAGTGTAGTCATCAGCAAATTTAGAGCTGATTAAGAATTTGTATTTTGTAGAAAGTTCTTTCTCAAAACTCCCTTGTACAAAAAAGTTTTTATCCCATTGTCTACTCGAGAAAATATCATTGTTTTTTGTCACTGCGCCAGGAACTCCTCTTTCAGAATCATAATAATAGGTTTTCAGTTTCCATGTTCCGTTATTGATTTTACCAAAAACTCCTACTTCAGCCCTTAGAGCTTCCACATCACCGTTGGTTCTTGTACCTTGGCGTTCCCAACCGAGGCTTCCATCGGGTAAAGCAACTCTCTGATGAAATTTATATTCGCCATTTGCGGTAAGATATTCTGTGCTCAAGGCAACGCTTATATTGTCATTAAGTTTCTGTTCAAGCAATACTGATGGGTTAATTACTCCAAAAGATCCCGAACGGAAGTGAAGATTCACATTGGTTTTTTTTGAATCTGTGAAAACCGGAGTTCTACTTTTCAAATATATAGATCCCGAAGAACCAAAGTCTTTCGCAGACTGAAAAATTTCACTTTTCTGACCATTGTACAATGAGATGGATTCTAAATTGTCTAAAGAAAACCTTCCTAAATCTACCGTTCCGTTTTGCGCATTTCCAAGTGCAATTCCGTCGTAGAAAACACCAACGTGCTGTGTTCCCATCGCCCTGATATTCACGGTTTTCATTCCGCCAATTCCGCCATAATCTTTCAATTGGACTCCGGAAAAATACCTCACAGCATCTGCAACAGAAGTACTGTTCAGTTTTTCAAGCTCGGCACCGGAAAGTTTTTGTGAAGAAATAACACCGGTTTCCTGACGTTTCATATTGAGGATAAGAGCCTTGATTGTTTCTGTACGAATGCTGTCACTTTCTTTTTCTTGTGAAAAAAGAGAAACAGGTGTAGCCAACAAAAACAGCAGCGAAGCAGAGTAAAAATATGTATTCATTCAATTCTAATAAAGCCTTAGTGGTAGCTTTGTGAATGTAATGAATAGAAGGAATTAACCTATAATTGTTTGATACAAATAGGTTTTTAAACCGACTACGCCTCACTCCACGAAAGCTTCATCTATATAATGAATTTAAAAAGGTGTCTGACTTGTGTATGTTTTCTTAATATAATAAAACATCACTTACAGTAGCGGGTCTGCTTCGGATTTTCACCGAATTCCCTTTTTTAAATCAGTGCAAATTTAAGTTTTTAATTAATAAGAGGCAATGAGAAATTGTTAATTTTTAGAATGGTTTTTTAAAAATTCTATAAAACATCAATTGAGAGAATTTTCTCACACAAAAATTTTAAATTAAATTTTTAAGATCAATTTTATCTGTGCAAATCTGCATAATCTATGGGTTTTGCACTCAATTTTTAAACCCAAGTTTTGGCCTTAATCTTACCCTTAACCTACAAAAACGTCGAATCAAAATAAAATGGCAGCAAATCTTTAATAGAATTTACCTTAAAAACTTCCTCATTTAAATTTGAAAAATAAATATCAATATTTTCATTCTGCTTCGTTTCATATTCCATCAGACTTTGTCTGCACGCTCCACAAGGCGGAATTGGCGGAGTTTTTTCTGAAAAATCTCTCGGTCCGCCAATAATGAATATTTTCTTGATGATTTCATTAGGGAAATTAGCGCCAATCCAAAACAGAGCGGTTCTTTCCGCACAAAGTCCTGATGGGAATGCTGCGTTTTCCTGATTGTTTCCCGTGTATATTTCTCCATTCTCCAGCAAAACCGAGCATCCTACCAAAAAGTTGGAGTAGGGTGCGTAGCCATTTTCACGTGCTTGTTTTGCTTTTTCAAAAAGCAGTTTTTCTGTTTCAGTCAGTTCGCTGATGCTTGTGAAATGTTCGTAACCGATTTGTATATCTTTTTTCATTTTGTCGCCGTAAAAAGGGCGATAAATGTAATCCTTTTTAGGGAAGCTGGCAATATCTTTGTTACGATACTAAATTTGTAATTTTAAACTTTTAAAAATTCAATTCAATGTTATATACTCCGATAAAATTTAGAAATGTAGAGATGAAAAACCGTTGGGTGATGTCGCCAATGTGTATGTATTCTTGCGAAAACGGATTGGCTAATGATTTTCATTATGTGCATTACGGAAGTCGTGCTCAGGGTGGAACAGGTTTAATCATGGTGGAAGCTACCGGCGTAGAACCTCGTGGCCGCATTACCAATCACTGCATGGGAATCTGGAACGACGAACAAGTGGAAAAACTTCAGAAAATCGTAGAATTTGTACACAAGAACTCAGATTCAAAAATCGGAATTCAAATCGCTCACGCAGGCAGAAAAGGTTCAACTTGGGAAAATAAACAAATTTCTTTGGAAGAAGGCTGGGAAACTATTGCTCCAAGCCCGATTCCGTATCATCCGACAGAAAGAATTCCGCATGAATTGTCTGTGGAAGAGATAAAAGACTTGGTTCGAAATTTTAAGGATGCTGCAAAAAGAGCGGTCAAAGCAGGCTTCGATGTGGTTGAAATTCATGGTGCCCACGGATATCTGGTTCATCAGTTTCTTTCACCCCTTTCAAACGTACGAACTGATGAATATGGCGGAAGTTTTGAAAACAGAAGCCGATTTTTATTGGAAATCGTTGATGCTGTAAATGAAGAATTGAATGAAAATGTTGCACTTTTTGTAAGAATTTCCGGAACTGAATATGCTGAAAACGGCTGGGATATCAATGATAGTGTAGTGTTAGCTAAAATTTTAAAGAATCATTCAGTCGATTTAGTAGACGTTTCAAGCGGCGGAAATATTCATGGTGCAAAAATTTCTGTTTTTGACGGCTATCAGGTTCCGTTTTCTTCTCAGGTTAAAAACGAAGCGGATGTTAAAACAGGAGCTGTTGGTTTGATTACTTCAACTTCTCAGGCTGAAGAAATTTTACAAAAAGGTGAAGCTGATCTTATTTTTGTGGCAAGAGAGATCCTCAGAAACCCATATATTGCGGTTCAGGGTTCTTTTGAAATGAAAGAAGAAAGTTTTTTCCCACATCAATACCTCAGAGCGAAAATTTCTTCTTAATTTTAGCCTCATCAAAATCACAAAAATAAATTATGAAGATTGAAGACTATATGCTGCCATGCCCAAGCAAAAAATTCTTAGGGATAGAATGTTTCGGATGTGGTACCCAAAGGGCAATTGTATTAGTTTTTAATGGTAAGTTTACCGAGGCATTCCACATGTTTCCAGCAGTGTATACTTTGCTCTTGTTTTTTGGTTTTGTAGCCCTCAATTTTATAGATAAAAAAAGAAATTATGGTCAGATTTTAATATTTTTAGCAATTATTAACTCACTAATCATGGTATTTTCTTACTTTTATAAACATTATTTTTAAATCAAAATATTAAACATTAAAAAAATCAAATTATGAATCAAAAACTGCCAAACGCACAAACAGTGCTAATCTTGGGAATCGTGTCAATCGTTGGAACTTGTTGTTGTACAGGTTTAGTAGGTATTATCTGCGGACTTATCGGATTAAACAAATATAAAAGTGATAAGCTTTTGTATGATCAAAATCCATCAGAATATTCAGATTTTAGTAATTTGAATACTGGAAGAATTTTATGTATTATTGGGCTTGTCTTAGGAGCAATTCAGCTTATTTATACTATTTTCATTCTTGCAACTGTAGGAGTAGACGGTTATATGCAACAGTATGATCAACTAAAAAATATGGGTAGATAATTACGCCTCGTATAAATTATACTAAAAAACCGCAGCAATGCGGTTTTTTTATGCTTAATATTTTTTGGGGAAATTTATTAAGACATAAGAGTAAGTCTTATATTTGATTTAAATTTTAAACCTAAATTTCTATTTCAGAATGAAAAAAAGCAATTTTCTTAACGGTCATCAGCATATTTGTAGTCACAATTGGTTCTGTTATTTTCATTAAATTTGAAAATGACCACAAAGAATGCAGTCAGAAAATTGAATTTTCAATAGGTGAAAATGGAGAAAAAATAAAAACAGAAAGGCATATTTGTAAGGAGAAGTTTAATTTTTAAGCTAAGTTTAAATTAAATCTTATTAAAAGGAGTTTTAAAATTCAAAACAATTAGATGTAAAATTATTACTGGATTCCAAAAACACCCACACTCTCAAATAAACCATTATTAATTTTAGTGATTGACAAAAAAAACTTATTTTAGTTACACCAAATAAAATGTCACCACAAATATTAATATTGAAAAGTAAATGGGAGTATTAGTTACCAACGAAACAGTAAAACAACTTTTTCACATCGCCCAGTCAATTGCGAGAGAGAATTACAATGCGACATACGACGGTCCGCACATTCTTCAGGCTTTAATGCATAAAGATATCGGACTCAATGAATTCTTAAAAAACATCGATAAAGATCCCGGATATTTCTACGAATGGGCAGATGTGCGCATCGAAGATTATCCCAAAACAACACATCTTCCCAGTGAAGTAGGTGAGGGCGAATTTGTAGATCAGATTCTTGAAGAGGCTGACGACATCAGGTTGAAATTGGGATTGGATGAGATTACCCCAATCTGTATTTTGACGGCGATCGTAAAACCACAGGTTGCCTTTACTTTACAACAACTCAAATCTTTGCCTCTCAGAGAGCACGAAATATTTAATTTATACAGAAAAGATACCCCTTATGCTTCACCAGAAAACAGTGAAATTTCATCGCTCTTTTCTAATGGAAATGACTATTCAGACAATTCTTTTCCTTCGATTAAAAGTTATTGCATAGACCGAACTGCTCAAGCCAGACAAGGTACTTTAGAAAATATTATCGGTCGTGATAAAGAACTGAGAATGCTGGTGGAAATTCTTTGTAGAAGAACAAAACCCAATGTGATTATCATCGGTGAACCAGGTGTCGGTAAAACCGCTTTGGTAGAAGGTTTCGCTACAGAAATCATTAAAGGAAATGTCCCGGAAATGCTTAAAAATGCTACTTTACTAGAATTAGACACTGGAGCTTTATTGGCTGGGACTTCTTACAAAGGCGAAATTGAAGACCGCTTGAAAAAAGTAATCAACGAGTGCAAGAAGATTGAAAAAGCGATTCTTTTTATAGACGAAATTCATGCACTTTTAGATCCCAAAGGCAGCATTGGAAATATTGGAAATATCCTTAAACCTGAATTGGCAAGAGGGGAAATTACCGTAATCGGAGCAACCACCCATGAAGAATACAGAAAAATAATTGAACCGGAACAGGCCTTCAACAGACGTTTCGAAGTTTTAACGGTTAACGAACCAGATGAGCAAACTTGTGTCAAAATGATTGATGTTCTTCTGGATGGTTACAAAATGCACCACGGTATCGAAGTTGATAAATCGGCACTTCCCGAATGTGTACGTCTGGCAAAAAGATATGCAAAAGGTAAAAAATTGCCTGATGCTGCAATTGACCTGCTTGACCGAACAATGGCTGCCATCAAAATGCTGGATGAGCTTTCTGAAAAAGAACTTCAAGACTGGAAAGAAAATTATGAGAATATTCTGAAAGAAGAATTTTTGGATGAAAAAGATAAAGCCGACGAATTAATCTGGAATTACAATTTACTGAGGGATAAAATCAGCCCGATTTTGTGGGGATCTTTGCGAGAGCAGCCACAGATTGATAACTCTATGCCGATCGAGCATCTTCAGAAAATCATTGCAGATACTTTTACAGAATTGATAGAACATGCTTCTGTAAAAAGAGAAAAAGTAGGTAAGCTTGAATTGGCGGCTGTAATGGCGGCAAAAACCAATATTCCGATTGGGAAACTTCAGGCTCAGGAAAAAGAGAAGCTTCTGAATATGGAATCTCTTTTACTAAGCAGAGTCGTTGGTCAGGATCATGCATTGAAAGTGCTTTCTGATGCCATCGTTGAAAACCGAAGTGGGTTAAACAAACCCGGTCAACCAATCGGATCATTTTTCCTTTTGGGGCCAACTGGAACCGGGAAAACTGAATTGGCGAAATCTATGGCAGAACTCTTTTTTAATGATGAAAAAGCGATGGTTCGTTTTGATATGTCAGAATTTAAAGAAGAGCACTCAGCAGCATTATTATATGGTGCGCCTCCAGGATATGTCGGTTATGAGGAAGGTGGAATGTTAGTTAATAAAATCCGTCAGCAACCTTATACCGTAGTTTTATTTGATGAGATTGAAAAAGCGCATCATTCTGTTTTCGATGTCTTTTTACAAATTATGGACGAAGGAAAAGTGCATGATAAATTAGGAAAAGAAGGAGATTTCAGCAATGCATTAATTTTATTTACTTCAAATATCGGAAGCGAAGAAATTGTAAAACAATTTGAAGAAGGAAAAGTTCCCGAATCATCTTCTCTGATGCAGATTATGTCAAATTCAGGCAGATTCAGACCAGAATTTTTAGCAAGAATTACAGAAATTATTCCTTTTGCACCAATCACGGAATCTATTGCTGAAAGAATTTTTAATATTCAGTTAAAATCACTTCACAAATCACTTCACAGATTAGGAATGACGCTTTCCATCACTGATGAAGCGGTGAAAAATTTAGCTTTAGGCGGATTCAGCAGCAAATATGGAGCGAGACAGATTTCCGGAGTCATCCGATCTCAGCTGGCAAGACCGATCTCTAAAATGATTGTGCGCGAAGAAGTGAAATCCGGGCAAACTCTTACTGTTGATTGGAGCCAAACTGAAGAGAAAATCGATTGGAAAGTAGAATAATTGATTCAATTGAAAAAAATCAGAATGCTGAAATTTATTTATGCATTCTGATTTTTAAATTAAGATAGTAATAATGAAGATTTATTTCAATAAAATAGTATTTGCAGCAGTCTTTTTTGTTTCTTTTGAAATGGCATCTGCTCAGTATCTCTCTGCTAGTGACACTTCTGAAAGCAGTGTGAGAAAGTACAAAAACATCATCAATGCAAATAAAGACGTTGTTCAGTTTATAGAAAATTCTTTAGCTAAAAAGGGACTTCCAAAGCATTTGAGAAATTTACCTTTAATAGAATCTCATTTTGACAGAAACATTACTTCGCATGCCGGTGCAGTAGGGCTTTGGCAGTTTATGAACGCCCACGCCAATCAATACGGTCTTACCGCAGATCGTCGTAACGACATTTACAGAAGTACTAAAGTGGCAGTGGTTTCTTTGGGAAATCTTTATAAAAAATATGGCAATTGGGTAACTGTTATTGCGGCATACAATTGTGGAGAAGGGAATATTGCCAAGGCGATGCAGTCTGCCAATTCAAGTCAGTATCATGTTTTCTCTAAATATTTGCCGGCAGAAACGATTAACCATGTTAAAAAATATCTGAATGCTTGTTATGCGACAGGAGAACTCAACAGTGTTTTGACCAATTACAATTCTTCAAGAATGCAGAAAGTATTTGATGCAAGATCCGGCTTGAAAGAAGAATCATCATTATCTGAAACCGAAATTAATGCAGGATTCAGCTTAAAAATTATTGCTGAAGAATTAAAATTAAGTTTAAATGACATTCTCAATTGGAACCCTGAAATTGAAGAAGAACTTCAGACTACAGGAGAAAGTACTTTATACCTTCCAACAGATTTGATGCCTGATTTTTTATTGAAGAAAAATAAGATTTTGTCCCGCTCTATAAAAGAAGGGAACATTACTTCAAAATAAATTTTTACTAAACAAAAACTAAAAGACTTCCCTGCAAAAGAGAAGTCTTTATTTTTTTAATTAAAATAATCTTACTTCACAATAAACTTCAAGCTCGATTCATCTAATTTTAAAATATAGATTCCTTGCTGAAGATTTCGTGTTCTGATAGATTTTCCGTTTTTAAAAGGCTGATTTTCCGTTTGCATCACCTTCCCTTGAAGGTTGTAAATTTCGGCTTTTTGAATGTTTTCAGTTTCACCTTTTACAAAAACCTCTTGATTTGAAATAGGATTTGGGTAAACTTGCAACTCATAGGATTGCGTATTTTCTGTATTCATTATACTTTGTCTTGCAGATCCTGCAGAACAAGTCCAGCTTAGATTGTCGATGGCTACTCTGTTGCTTGAAGAATTATTGACCAAAGTGACAATCACATTTCCTGAAACATTGATGTTGTTAATCGTTGTTGTCGTTGCAGTTGTGCTGTACGGAATTGTTCCCACATTTGCGCCATTGACCAAAACATTAAAACTTCCGCTGCTTCCACTGAATTTCAACTGCGTTGTTACCGTTAAAGAATTAATACCATTACTGAATGAGCTCGATTTTAGCGAACCGTTTCTTACCGTAATGGCTTTATTGGAAATCGTTTGGTCACTTCTTGAATCTGTAGCTGTCCATGTAATTCCGCTGTTTGTCCATGTTTTTGTAGTGTAAGATGATGCGCCGGATGTCGGGATGGTTTCAAAAGTTTCGTTTACACAATTGGTAGGGTTCGGGTTTGTTGTTCCTGCGTTTGTGGTTGCCGAAACGGTTGAACTATTTGCAGAAGCATTACCTGCAGCATCTTTCGCTTTAATATAGAAATTATAAGTTGTCGAAGGATTTAATCCTGTAACCGTCGCTGAGGTTGTGTTTACATTAGATTTTAAACTTCCGTTCATATAAACATCATAAGAAGTCACTGCGACATTATCAGTTGCGGCAGACCAAGCTAGAGAAACACTGTTTGTGGTTTTCCCGGATACTGTAAGGTTCGCCACAACAGTAGGAGCTTGTGTATCCTGAGTCGGAGTTGGTGATCCCCAAATTTGATTCACATAATTCTGATTATCAATAAATGGATTTCTATTTCCCTGAAAAGTATACGAGGCATTATTTCTGTTGATTTCAGCCTGAGAAACGGGATCCTGATTATGCCAGGCCAGCAAAACATTCAGCTCCCAAGTCTGCAAGCCAGGAAATGCTGAACCTCCCAACATATTTCCTGAAGAAAAACCGGATAATTGATTTTGGTATCTGGTCACAAAATAAAAAACCATTCTTGCAACATCTCCTTTAAACTCATCAATCGGCTCGAAAACCGTTCCCGAAAACCCTGAAGATGACGAACTTCCCAATTTTGAACCGTTTTGAGAAGTGAACGTTGTGCTTCCCACTTTCCCGAAAGGATAATTTGATCGCATTCCGTTTACCTTTCCATCGGTGGCTCTGATGAAATGCACGTCATTTTTCATTGGTGAAGCTTCATTAAATAAGCTTTGCGGAACGATGTGTTCGCGGTTGTAACAATTCCCTTCAGTAGAATATGTTCCACATTGGTTTCCGCCAGGTGTGTAGTTGTACGGATCAGATGAGGTTGGTCTTTCAGAATAAATGTCTAAAATAGAGCCGTCATTTTCGTAATTTTTGTCAATGTCGGTAGTTTTGTAGGCAGTCCAAAGTCCGCTGTAGCCTTTGTCTTGATGTCCGCTGGTAATGATTGAGCTTAAAGCGGTTTTCAGAGGAGCTCCTGTAAGTCCGTTTGCGGAGGAGTAGTATCCTGATGGAGCTTGAGCATTAGCGAATTGTGCTATTACTAAAAATAGAAGATGTTTTTTCATATTAAATTTATTTGATGATTTGGTGATTACAATTTTAAGAATTTATAAAATATAAATGTCAGTTTTTAGATTAATTTTTGATTATTTATTTAATTTTATTAGCTCCTATCCAAAATTCAGAATTCTCATTGCTTGAATTTGAAATAATGAAAATCTATTAACATTGATAAATATTTATGATTATTTGAATTAAAACTAATTATTAAATAGTTTTAAGTTGATAAAAGTCATGAGAATTTAGAATATCATAATGAAAACTAATTTCTATTTTTGTGATTATTATTTTTATTTAGAATGATTAAAAATTTATCAACTAAACTTTTCGTAAGTTTATCAATTGCAGGTTGTGTTTCAACCTATGGGCAATGTACCCCGGTGAGTGAGTTTTCAGAAAACTTCGATACTTTATCGTGTTGCGCTTTTGGGGTTGTTCCCCCATGTTGGAACAGTTATGTTACTCAGGATGGAGGGAATCAGATTATTTCAAGTACGGCTCCTGCATCGAGTCCAAGTAATGTGTATCAGATTGGCTATAATAAGGTATCCATAGTAATTATGCCTCCGTTGACAAATATCAATGCCGGTACGCATCATTTCAAATTCAAAGCGAGAGTTAATCCAGGGTCTACTCCCGGCTTTTTAGAATTTGGTTACATTACGGACATCGGAAATATATCAACATTTGTTGTTTTGCAACCGATTACAATTGCAAATGGAACTTACGACAACACATCGGAGAGAATTTTCGATGTACCTGCTACAGTTCCTGCAAATGCGAGATTGGCAATAAGAAATCCTGGAACGACCTGGGTAGGACATTATTGGGATGACGCAGTTTGGGAGAGTAAGTCAGGACTTGGCACAAAGGAATCAGAACTTAATGATTTGAAAATGTATCCAAACCCATTTACTGATGTAATTACGATTTCAGATACAAGCGAAATTCAGAATGTAAAAATTACAGATATTTCAGGAAGAGTGATCAAAACCATTGATAAACCGACTTCTACAATTAATTTGAGCGAGTTGAAATCCGGAGTCTACTTTATGACAACTTATCATAAAGACGGAAAATCAAAAACTCATAAAATCATCAAAGAATAATTTATTTTTAACGTAAAAAGGTCAATACAAAATTTTGTACTGACCTTTTATTTTTTAGAATTTTAAAATTCTTATTTTTTCATTCCCGGAGGATAGTTTGCCATAATTTCAGCTACAATCTGAGGGATTTGTTTTTGCTTCGCTTGCGGTCTGTCTACAGAAATACCGCTTCCGATTCCCTGCCAAACTAACTTGTTGGTTTTAGAATCAATTAAATTTACGATGATTGCTCCTTCGTTATAGTTGCTCGTCCAGGTTCTGTTCATACCGATTCCCCATCCGAAGCCACCGCCCCATCCCCACATTCCGCCGGGACTGGTTGTGTTAATATCCGTGATTTTCTTATGATTAGCTTTAATGTTGACGATCAAATCAGGATTTTCTCCGGATTGAAGGCCTTTTGTCTGCAATTGCTTAGACAATTCGTTCAACACTCTGTCTTTATCAATATCATTCAGTTTCAAATCGTCAATTCTTATTTTGTAAGTTTTGTAAGAAGTGAAATTTGCAGTTTCTGCATAATCTGAACGTACTTTAAAAGGACTGCAAGAAGATAAACCTAAAGTCGCTGCCAGCAAAATAAAAATATATTTCTTCATTTTATTTATTTTTTTTAATGATTTTTATAAATGTGTCTGTCTTTTTATCGTATCCGTACGGGCAGTGTCTGCAGCCGCTTTTACAGCAATATCCACGTTTCAGATGGAATTTTTCTGTGAAAACCTTGTAGCCTTGCTCGTTGTAGTAAAAGTCTTCATGTTCTTTGATGTCAAAATGCGCCATAAGTTAAATCAAAACTTTTATATTTGTTATTATGATAATTGTGTGCCAAAAACTCCTCAAAAATACAAAAATAAACGGCATTACGCTTTATCCTTTTATTTTCATTAAAAATCCTGAAGATAAGAAGAATAGAGTGCTCATCAATCACGAAAAAATTCATCTCAAACAACAACTAGAGCTATTGATTGTCTTCTTTTATATTGCTTATGTTGCAGAATATTATTATCATTTATTTAAATTAAAAAATGGTCATAAAGCTTACCGCGCTATTTCTTTTGAAAGAGAAGCGTATGCAAACGAGCATGATCTAAATTATCTGAAAAAAAGAAAGATATGGGGATTCTGGAAATATTTTTAATTAATTAGAAATGTTATAACGTTCCGAAGATTCCCCTCCTTTGGAGGGGTGGCGAAAATTCAAAGAATTTTTGACGGGGTGGTTTAAAAAGCATATTCAAATAAACTCGTAAAACAAATATCATTTAGAACAAAGATGCTATTACAAGTTCCAACACAAAAGATTCCAATTCAGGAAATTCAGATTAATAAAAACGTAAAACTTTTCATCAAAAGAGAAGACCTCATTCATCCTCAAATCTCAGGAAACAAATACTGGAAGATTTTTTATAATCTTAATCACTATCTCGAAAGCCGTCCCGAAAAACCTTTAATTATAACCTTTGGTGGTGCTTATTCCAATCATATTTCAGCAGTTTCGGCAGTTGGAAATTTATTTGGAATTCAGACTTTAGGAATTATCAGAGGGGAAGAATTAGAGAAAAAATGGAAAGATAATCCGACTTTAGTTGCTGCCAAAAGAAATGGGATGAATCTGAAGTTTGTTACCCGTGAAGAATACCGACACAAAGAAAAACTGACTGAGTTTCTGCAACAGGAATTTCCTGAAGCTTTGATTATTCCTGAAGGCGGAACAAATGAAAACGCTGTTCAGGGAATCAAAATGATGCTGAATGACGATACAAAAGATTTTGATTATCTTTGCACCGCAGTTGGAACCGGAGGTACGATTGCCGGAATTTCAGAGTTTTGCGAAGAAAATCAGAATGTTATAGGTTTTAAAGTCGTTAAAGACACTTCTTTGGAAAACAGAATTTCAGAATTAACCTCAAAAAGAAATTATCATCTAATCGATGCTGCTCTTGGTGGTTACGGTAAAATAAATGATGAAAATATCCGTTTTGTCAATGATTTTAAAATAAAGTATGATGTTACGTTAGAACCTGTTTATACAGGGAAAATGATGCAGAAAGTTTTTGAAATGATTGATAATAATTATTTTCCTGCAGGAAGCAGAATACTATGTTTTCATACTGGTGGTTTGCAGGGAATAGAAGGAGCCAATATGCTTTTAGAGAAACAAAATAGAAATTTAATAATGTAAAGTTGTATGAAATGCTCATGACGAAATCTGAAAAGATAATTTCCAGAAGTTTTGCATTTTAGCTTTATAAAAAAATAAAAATAGAAACATGAAAAGACTTTTCTTACTAATTAGCCTTTTAGTTTTATCAAAATTCTCAGCTCAGACCTGGGCTACTGAAGATCAATACATCCAGAAATTTGCACAGTATGCAGTTGAAGAAATGGAAAAATACAAGATTCCTGCTTCAATTACGCTTGCACAGGGACTTTTGGAAACCGGTGGCGGACAAAGCAGATTGGCTCAGGAAGGGAAAAATCATTTCGGAATAAAATGTAAGGAAGACTGGACCGGGAAAACTATGAAACATACCGATGACGCTCCGAATGAGTGTTTCCGTGTGTATGAAGACCCTAAACAGTCTTATGAAGATCACTCAATATTCCTGACGACTAGAAAATATTACACCAAGCTTTTTGATCTTGATATGAAAGATTACAAAGCGTGGGCGCATGGTCTAAAAAAAGCAGGTTATGCTACAAATCCGAGATATGCATCAATTCTGATTGGAAAAATTGAAAGATATAAATTATATGAATTTGATGAAGTAAATTCCACAGAAGTTCTCTATGCCATTCTAAAAAAATATCCCGATCTGAAGGACGACAGAACCTTCATGGCTCGTCTTGAACCCGCAAAAAAAGTTAAAAAAACGGAACCAGTTACTGTGAAAGTTCCGTACAAAGCAACTTCTTATGCTCAGCAACAACAGAGGGTAGAACGTATTAAAACGAAAGCAGAAATTCTTAATTCTATTTTAATTAAAAGCCATCCGAATGGTGGTTTGAAATATGTGGTCATTCCTGAGGACACGAATGTGCAGTTTATCGCAAAAAAATTCAAAATCAGTGACAGCAAATTGACCAAATGGAATGATCTTGAATCTGATATCCTTAGAAAAGATGATATTGTATTTCTTGAATCAAAAAATTCTGAAGGAAATACGGCAACTTATAAAGCAGAATCTGGTGAAGATATGCACGACATCGCTCAGAAATTCGGAGTGAAACTCAATAAACTATACGCAAAAAACAGAATGGATGAAGGTCAAAAACCGGCTGCAGGACAGCTTATCTATCTGATTGACAAAAAACCTAGAAACTAAAATTGGTTGTTGGTTTTCAGTTGATGGTTGTTGGTTTTAATACTGATAACTATTTGCTTTAAACTAATACCTATCAACTTACTATAATGAAATACCAAAGAAGTTCAGCTTTATTTGAAGAAGCTTACAAATATATTCCGGGTGGAGTAAATTCTCCGGTTCGTGCCTTTAAATCTGTAGGCGGAGTGCCCGTTTTCATGAAATCTGCAAAAGGAGCATATCTTACAGACGCTGATGATAATACGTACATCGATTACATCAATTCGTGGGGGCCTGCAATTTTGGGACACACGCATCCTGAGGTTTTAGAAGAATTAAAAATTCAGGCAGAGAAAGGTTTTTCTTTCGGTGCACCAACAGAACTGGAAACCGAAATTGCTAAATTCATCACAGAAAATGTTCCGAATATTGACCAGATCAGAATGGTTTCTTCAGGTACAGAAGCTTGTATGAGTGCGGTAAGATTGGCGAGAGGATTTACAGGAAGAGATAAAATTGTAAAATTTGAAGGCTGTTATCATGGTCACTCAGATTCGTTTTTGATCAAAGCGGGAAGTGGTGCTGCAACTTTTGGAAATCCAAATTCTCCAGGAGTAACAGCAGGAACAGCGAAAGATACTTTGTTGGCACGATATAATGATTTTGAGCAGGTTCAGGATTTGTTCAGACATAATCAGGGTGAAATTGCTGCGGTTATCATTGAGCCGGTTGCCGGAAATATGGGTTGTGTTTTACCAGAAAATAATTTTTTGCAAAACTTAAGAAAAATCTGTGACGAAAACGGAGCTTTACTAATTTTTGATGAGGTGATGACTGGTTTCAGATTAGCTTTTGGTGGTGCGCAGGAATTGTATAATGCAAAAGCGGATTTGGTAACCTATGGAAAAGTAATCGGAGGCGGTTTGCCGGTTGGTGCTTTTGCCGGAAGAAACGAAATTATGAATCATTTGGCTCCAAAAGGGGGCGTTTATCAGGCGGGAACATTAAGTGGAAATCCTCTGGCGATGAGAGCAGGTCTGAAAACTTTGCAACTGATCAAAAGCGACGAAAATTTCTTTAATAATCTGAATAAAACCACCGAAACTTTAGATTTTGAAATCGGGAAAATTTTAAATGAAAAAGGAATTGCTCATAAAATCAACAGAAAAGGTTCTATGATGTCAGTGTTTTTCCACATCAACAGAGTTTCGAATTTTGATGAGGCACAGCAGGCAAATCATTCATTGTTTAATAATTTCTTTCATCAGATGCTGACTAACGGAATTTATCTTCCACCAAGTGGTTATGAAACATATTTCATCAGCGATGCGATTAAAGACAAAGAAATCGATATGACTTTGGAAGCGGTAAGGAAATTTGAGTATTCTTAAAATTAATTAATATAAATTCTTGAGGGATGAGGTGTAATGCTTCATCTCTTTTTTATAGGTATATATTGGTCATACATTCATATTATTTTTTAGGATAGAATTAGCTTATTATCTACATCAAAAAATAGCTAAATACTTAAGAATAATCTTTCAATAATTGTCGGTAACTCGTTAATATAGCTGACTTGGAAATAAATCCTATAAACTTATTTTCTTCATCAACGACCGGAAGATTCCATGTGGAGGTATCATCAAAAGTCTGAATAATCTTCACGGGCTTATCGCTCAACATTACTACTGCAGCAGGTACTTTTACCAGTTTTGAGAGATTCAGTTTTTCGTTTTCGTTAAATAAATAAGGTCGAACGTCGTCCAGTGTAAGAGTTCCCTTGAGCTGATGATTGTCATCAATTACTGCAAAATTGTTTTTTCTTCCGTTGCTGATGAGGTCATATAAATCCTGCAATGATGCGTTTTCATTGATGGTCTGAGAATCAAAATCTATAAAATCTTTTGTTTGTAAGGTAGATAATAGGTTGCTGTCGTGCTGATGGGTAAATATTTTCCCTTGGTCTGCCAATGTTTTAAGTTCCGGAGAAATCGGAGCAAACCATTTAGCAATTAAATAAGAAATTACAGCAACAATCATCAGCGGAATAAACAGATCATACCCAAAACTAGATTCTGCAATAAGGAAAATCGCCGTTAAAGGAGCGTATAAAACTCCACTCATGGCACCAGCCATTCCGACCAGAATAAGATTAGTGACAGGAACATCTGAGAATCCCAGATTTTGACAAATTACTGCAAATAGAAAACCTACAGACCCGCCAGCAAATAAAGAAGGCGCAAAATTTCCACCATTTCCACCACTGAAAATAGTAAATGAAGTGGCGAAAGCTTTGAGAAGACAAACCAAAATCAGAAATAGAATGATTGTCCACTGCTTGATTTCAAAATATCTGAAAAAGCTGTTGTGAATCACTGAGTTTACATTTCCGTTGGTGAAATCTTTAACGGTATCGTATCCTTCACCAAACAGAGGCGGGAATAAAACACACAACAAAGAAAGTACGGCACCACCGAACATTGCTTTTCTCAGTCTGGTAAGCTGTAAACCATTAATAAAATGTTCAACTTTTTGTGATACCACAACGAAATATCTTGCATATAATCCGGTAATAATTCCAAGGATGAGATAGTAAGGAACATTCAGGTAGTTAAAAGGTTCTCTTGTATAAAATCTGAATAGAATATCTTCCTGAAGTAAAATTCTGGACAGTAAACTTCCGCAGACCGCAGCAACAACCAAAGGAATGAAATCTGTAAAAACTACGCCTGTAAGTAAAATTTCGAATGCAAACATGATCCCAGCAATAGGTGCATTGAAAGCCGAAGCAATACCCGCAGTAGCGCCAGCCGCCAAAAGTAAAGTGCGTTCTTTGTAACTTAATCGGTAAGTACGTGCGTAGTTAGAACCGATGGCTGCACCTGTAACAGCAATCGGGCTTTCAATTCCGGCTGAACCACCCAATCCTACGGTGACAGCACTCTGAATGATTTGAGAATACATCTTAACATTCGAAACGATACTCGAGTTTTGAGCAATTTCGTATAAAATAGCACCAATTCCTTTTCTGTCTTGCCCCTTGAATATGGCAATGACAATGGCTGCTGTTAAAACAATTCCTAAAAACGGAAAAATGATGTAGAAGATAATCTGATATTCAAAATGAACATCATGAGTAATAAAATGATGAATGTTATGGACAATGGTTTTTAAGATCACCCCTGCCAAACCCGCAGTACATCCTACAAGAATTCCTGATAGCACCAAAAATTGGTTTCTGCTTAGACGGTTTTTCAGCCAATGCAGAATAATCTCGTAGCTGCGTGCTTTTTTGAGACCATATTGTTGAAAATCTCTTTTAAACTTTAGAAAGCTTACGTATTTTTTTTTGTTTTGGAAATTCAAATCAGTCTGAAAAATGAAATTAGTAGTTGATGATCTATTGCAAAGGTAAATAATTCTTAAGGTTTATGTGAAACATTAACCAATGCTTTTTTTTAATATCACAATCTTTTTTAAAAACCATTTTAACGTTTGTTTAACTCCTTACGCCATTTATTTTAGCAAGGATATAAAACTAATAGCCGTACATTTAGCCACTATAAAATTGATGTAAGATGGGGATAGTTGATATGTTTACGGAAGAGATTGCGATTGATCTTGGGACGGCTAATACTTTAATAATTCATAATAATAAAATCGTCATAGATGAACCTTCAATCGTTGCAATAGATCGTTTGACGGGGAAGGCAATCGCAGTGGGAGAGCAGGCAAAACTGATGCAGGGCAAGACGCACGAAAATATAAAAGTAATAAGACCGTTAAAAGATGGTGTTATTGCAGATTTTCACGCTTCTGAACATATGATTAAAGAATTTATCAAGAAAATTTCTGAGATCAAAGGTAAATTTATACGTCCGGCACTGAGAATCGTGATCTGTATTCCTTCAGGGATTACAGAGGTTGAAAGAAGAGCCGTAAGAGATTCTGCACAAAAGGTCAATGCCAAAGAAGTAATATTGATTTATGAGCCAATGGCAGCAGCAATAGGAGCGGGTATCGATGTGGAAAGTGCGGAAGGTAACATGATTGTTGATATTGGTGGTGGTACCACTGAAATAGCTGTGATTGCATTGGGCGGAATCGTGGTCGACAAATCAATAAAATTGGCAGGTGACGTTTTTACAAACGATATAACTTATTTCATAAGATCGCAGCATAATTTGGATATTGGAGAAAGAACCGCTGAGACAATTAAAATTGAGATTGGTTCTGCATTAGAAGAATTAGATTTTCCTTTAAAAGAAATTTCAGTTCGCGGAAAGGATCTTCTTACCGGAAAACCGAAAGAAATCATGGTCAATTATCAGGAAATTTTCAAAGCCTTAGACAAATCTATTATGAGAATTGAAGATGCTATTATGGAAACACTTTCAATTACTCCACCGGAATTGGCTACGGATATTTATAAAACAGGAATTTTTCTTGCAGGTGGCGGTGCGCTTCTACATGGATTGGCAGACCGTATTCACAGAAAAACAGGATTGCCTGTATTTGTAGCAGAAGACCCTTTGAGAGCTGTAGTTCGTGGAACGGGTATTGCGCTTAAAAACATCAATAAATTCAGATTTTTGATGAAATAATCTGATCTGAAAATATTGGTCTTAGATTATCAACTAAAAATTCCTCAGAAATCTCTGAGGAATTTTTTATTAAGGTAAAATTTATTTAAAAGATTATAATCCAGACCAGCCTGCAGCCCAGATTGGTACTAAAATACCGTTTCCTGCTCCGGTGGCATCAGATTTCTTTGTGTAAGTTGTATCAATAATTGGAACTGTTGCACCTGCAGAAGATTGTAATGAGACTTCTGTTGTTGTGTCTTCAAATAAGAGATTTGTGATTCTCTTTTTTCCGTTAAAACGTGCAACAGTAGAGTCGCTTTCTATGGTAACGCCTTTTGACCAGTTAGAAAAAACGATATTGTCTAAAACAGCATACGTTCCTTGTTTAAGTTTTATTCCGTCAGATTCGCCTGAAGTTGCACCGATAAACGTGACGTTTTTGATAGTTGGGTTTGATCTTGGCGAAGCATTATCATTACTCGCATTATTGATGCCTGTAATTCCTGTATTTCCTGTGCCGTCTGTTTTTCTTTTGGTGTAAATATTTGACGCATTGCCAACCCATCCGTCTTTATAGCTGAACGCATGATTGGTGTTGCCAACAGAAACGATGTTTGCAACATTCACTGTTCCACCATAAATTTCTATACCATCATCAGCATTATTTAAAAGTGCTATACTTTCAACTTTTGTTGCATTCCCAATTCCGAAAAGTGAAAGTCCGTTGAATTTTTTGCCAGCAGAAAATTCAGCCCCCGCATATTCAATTCGTACAAAATTTAAAGATCCGGAATTATCGGTCGCTTCAGTTCCACCATAGATGGAATTTGCAATTTCAGAAGAGCCGGAACTTCCTGTGTTAATAGGAGCTTTTCCACAAATCACGATTCCGCCCCAGTTTCCTGCTTCGGTGGTTTCTGACGTGAATACGACAGGAGATGCCGCCGTTCCGTTGACGTAAATTTTCCCGCCTTGTTCCACCAAAATATAAGATAAAGCACCTGCTGTTGCAGTAATTTTTATCCCGGCAGGAATGACTAACGTTCCACCGTTTTTAACGGTAACAATACCGCTGAGCTGATAGGATTTCAGTGGATCAAGCGTCACCACTTTTCCGCTGGTCACTTCACCTTTGAAATTATCAGGATCCTGAGCAATTCCTATAGTTGCTATTTCTGTAATTGTTTCTTCATCTTCACTGCATGAATAAATGATGGATGACGAGCCAATGACAAATGCAGTAATGATTAAAGTAAAGTAATTTTTCTTCATAATTCTCAGGTTATTCTCTTTCAACGAATTTTTTGTCAATCTATTTTGAATGAGAATACCAAATTACCATTTTTCTGCTTAGTTCCCAATTCAAACTGCAATGAATTTAAATCTTTCTAAAAAAAATAACTGCGCCCGGAAAGTAAATTTCCGGGCGCAGTTTTTAATTTGATATGAAGAAACTAATTACTTGATTGAATTAGATACCTGCCCATCCTGCAGCCCAAGTTGGTGTTGCAGTACCACTTCCAGCTCCAGTTGCATTAGCATCTTCTGTGTAAGTGTTTGGTAATAACGTAGCAGCAGCACTTCCTGTAGTTGCTTTTACAGAGGCTTTTGTCGTTACGTTGTCAAATTTCACTTTTGTAATTTTGTTCTGACCATTGAAGTACGTTACAGACTGATCGTGTTCTACGTTGATACCTGTAGTCCAGTTAGATAAAACAACGTTATCGATTGATGCGTAAGTACCTTCTCTTAATTTTAATCCGTCAGCTTCACCTGAAGTAGCACCAATAAATGTTGCATTTTTAATAGTAGGATTTGATCTTGGGTTTGCATCTTTATTATCTGCATTGTTATCAGCTTCAATACCTCTATTACCTACACCAGTTGTTCTTCTTTTTGTATAAATATTGGTTGCTGTTCCATTCCATCCTTCTGTCCAGTCAAAAGCATCATCTTCATTTCCAACAGAAATAATGTTTGATACATTCACTGTTCCACCAAAGAACTCAATACCATCATCAGTTCCATTGATCATAGATACATTATCGATTGTTGTTCCACTACCTACTCCGAAAAGAGAAAGTCCGTTAAATTCTTTAGTACCGGTATATACTGCTCCTGCGTATTCGATTCTTACAAACTTCAATGATCCTGAGTTATCATTTGAAACAGTACCACCATAAATTGCTTCTCCTACTTCTGAAGTAGCAGTAGATCCTCTATTGATTGGAGCTTTTCCGCAGATTACCAAACCTCCCCAGCTTCCCGGTGTAGGAGCAGGAGCTGTTAATACAACTGGAGATGCAGCTGTACCATTTGCAAAGATTTTACCATCTTGCTCTACTAAGATATAAGCAGAAGTACCTCCATTAGCTTCAATTCTTGTTCCTGCAGGAATTATTAATGTACCGCCAGCTTTTACTTTTAAAGCACCTGTAAGTTTGTATAACTTTGTTGCATCTAAAGTTACTGTTTCTCCAGACTTGATTTCGCCCTTAAAATTGTTTGGGTCTGAAGCAGCACCAGATCCTGGGTTTGTGATAATCAGTTCTTCATCATCACTATCGCTACAAGAGTGAAATACTACAGCTGTTGTCGACATAATGAATGCAGCAGCTAATAATTTTAAAGTGTTCTTTTTCATTTTACAATATTTTTTATAATTTATTTTCAGTAATTTAAAATTCGTAAGAAACGCTAGCACCTATACCTGCTCCTCTTTTATACTTTCTAGAAATTTGTTCTCCCACAGTGTTGTCCTGAACTCTAGTGAAGTAGGGATTAAGCAAGTTTCTTCCATTTACAGAAAAGCCCATTCCGTTGGTTAATTTAATTTTGACAGTTGCATCTAACGTACTGAATGCCTTGTCTACCAAATTTCCTTTTTCTAAAGTACCAATAGCATATACATTATCAGAGATATAAGAGTAAGAAACTACAAAATCCATCGTGTTTTTGTTTCCCCATTTTTGCTCGATACCCAAGTTGGCATTAGCCAAGAATTCTGAAGCTCCTTGTATTTTATCTTTGTCTGAATTAAAGTTTACACTAAACTTACTGTTTCGGTTTTCTCGTATTACTTTTTGATCATCAAGATCTTGTTCTGTATTTAGATATGTTCCGTTTAAGAAGGTATAAAGTCTTGTTTTACCAGAATCATAGATATCTTTTCTTATTTCTGCTTCCAAACCAAAAACTCTACCTCTGTCTCCAACATTAATAAATGAAACTGAGTTTGAAGACGAAGCAATTACTACTCTTGCTAAAGGATTTTCGATAAGTTTACCAAAAGCTGTAACTGAGATCAGTTCGTTTTTCTTCGGAAACCATTCCCATTTCAAATCGACATTGTAATTGTCTGCAAGATAAGCGTCTCTGTTACCAATACTTGATTCGTCGATATCTTCGTATTCAAAAGGAGCAACCTCCAATAATAATGGCGTGGTATATGTTTTTGAACCTGCTAATCTTAAATTATGTTTGTCATTCAGACTATATTTTAAGTTGAATGCTGGTAAAATTTTAGAGTAGTCTTTATTTACTTTTCCTCCGTCTGCGAATAGAGCAGTGTTATAGATGATTTCCTGTTTCAGGTTATCATAACGCACTCCAACCTGTGCGGTGAGTTTTTCAGAGAATTTATAATCTACGTTCAAATATCCTGCATTGTTCATGATTTCTGAAGTGAAATACTGAGGTACAAAAGCATTTTCGTTAGATTTTATATCACCTCTAAACGTAACAATATCAAAAAATCCTCCCGCCTGATAATTGGCATTGTTAAAGAAAGAATCATAATTTTTAGGGTCTACAAAATAAGATCCTTGTACAGGTAGAATTCTGAAGTTATATTGAGTTGCTTTAAAATCACTATCCTTATATCTTCCACTATAGCCTAAAGTAATTTTAGCTTTTTCACCTAATTTGTAGTCGGCATGTAAATCTCCTACATAATCATTTTCTAATAACCTATCATAATATCTGTTGTTAGCACCTGGGTTAGAGCTTGCAAAGAAACTGGTGTCATTAAGCTTATCATAAATTGTTACATTTTGCTGTCTATCAGGTCTTCTACTGTCAAGTCTATTATAACCAATATTCCAACTTATTTTTAGCGGCTCGGTGATTGTATGCTCACCCCTAAGTTGATTTACTAATAAGTCATTGGTTCTGTATGTAGCACGTCTTAATTGTGTAACATATCTCTCCTGAGACACATCCACATCATAATAATCTCTGTTATATCCGTTATAGTTACCAAGTTTTTGCTCAGTAGTGTGGATGTAATTTGAAGATAGATTGATATTGTGGTTAGAATTAATTTTATAATTGATATTTACTAGACCTGTAGTATTGGTGGTATATTTAAATTCTTCAGAATTATCATAGATTTTATTAGGCCCCTTTGCAGTATCAAATGAACCACCGGTGATTCCTTGGAAATAATCGTAGCTGTTATCAAATCCTCCAAATCCGAAAATGCTTAATTTGCCTTGTTCTCCAATCTTAAAATTAGTTCCAAAATCAAAACTTAGAGCAGAGTTAATAGGATTATTAATTTCCTGATTTTTTAAAGAAGTTGTGAAAACATATCCCCTATTTAATACAGCATTTTTAGATGGTTTTTTCAAAATTTCCGAGCCAAAATAATTAGGTCCATCTTGTAAGAAATAATTATTCTTCTGAACTGCATTAAAGTTTACAGAAGATCCCAGATTTACTTTAAAATAAGGTTTCCCAGTATAAACTTTTGTAACGATATCCACATTTGCTCCAGAAACATCTCCCCAAAGTTTCGGATTGTATACTTTTTCTAATCCTACAAAATCAATCATATCGGTTTTAATGATGCTTAAATCGATATTTTTGAATAAAGGATCGTTTGAAGGAACCTGAAGTCCATTTATAGTAGTAGAGTTGTTACGGTCACCAAGACCACGGATGAAGATTTGTCCGCTGCCTTCTTGTTTTTGTGAACCTGTTGCCTTAGTTACTGCAACCGAGACATCACCTACACCTTGTTTTTCAAGCTGTACAGAACCTACTCTTTCAATTACTTCAACAGATTTTCTCTGTACGCTGATGATGTTGGCCTCACCTCCTTTTTTTGTTGTACCTTGAATAACTACACCTTCAATTTTTTTTTCGTTCTTTACAGTGTCGTTTTTTTCTTGAGCGTAAAATAAAGTTCCGGAAGTTGTAAGGAACAAAACAGCGATACTCAGTTTTCTAAAATTCATTTCTTTTTTACTAATTACTTTCGGTGCAAAGAAATAAAACAATTGGGTCGTAATTGGTTTAGTTAATTTTAAATATTTCTTAACTAAACATTACGAAATGCCCTTTAATATTAAGTTTATGTGAATGAAAACTAATTATCAATCATGTTGCTTAAATTTTGTTAACTTTGAAATGTAAAAATTGAAAATGAACCAAAAAAAGATTCTATTAATTGATGATGAACTGGATATTCTGGAAATTCTTTCATACAATTTAGAAAAAGAAGGCTATGACGTTACCACCGCTACAAACGGAAACGAAGGTATAGAAAAAGCAAAAGAAATTATCCCGGATCTTATCTTATTAGATGTCATGATGCCAGAAAAAGACGGTATCGAAACTTGTCAGGAATTACGTAAAGTAAAAGAACTTCAAAAAAGTTTGATCGTTTTCCTTTCTGCAAGAAGCGAAGAGTTTTCTCAGTTGGCAGGTTTTCAGGCTGGTGCAAACGACTACATTGTAAAACTTATCAAGCCGAAAATTTTAATTTCTAAAGTAAACGCTTTATTACAGTTGACTTCTCAGGTTTCTGATAATGCAAAACTTATCGAAGTGGGAGACCTTATAATAGATAAGGACAACTTTAGAGTTTCAAAAAGCGGACAGCAGTTTTTACTTCCAAAGAAAGAATTTGATCTTTTGTATCTTTTAGCTTCAAATACTGAGAAAGTATTCAAAAGAGAAGAGATTTTAGAAAGAGTTTGGGGAAATGATGTGATCGTAGGCGAAAGAACCATCGATGTACACATCAGAAGACTGAGAGAAAAATTAGGAATCAATACCATTCAGACTTTAAAAGGAATTGGATATAAACTGATTGTTTAATTCAAAAAATCTTATCTTTACTTATAACCCCTTAAATATTTGTAAAATTGAAATTTTACAGACTTAGTTTCATCTCATCATGTCTGTTGACATTGGTGATGTTGGTTTTGGTCGTCATTTTTGATGCCCTGAACGAGAAATATGACCACAACTCATTTTTTAAAATAGGTTTTATCATCTCTGTTTTGGTCATGTTTGTTGTCAATTACGTAGTTCTCGAATTACTTTTCAGTTACTATGCCAAAAAGCAGGTAAGAAATATCTCCAAAATTTTGCCGGAAGAGATTGTTTACGACAATCAGGAAAACATCACCTTAAAAGAATTAGGTGAAAGATTCTCCGACTTCAACCAGCAAAAAGTCACCGAGATGGAAGTGATGAAAAAGATGGAAAGTTACCGTAAAGAATACATCGGAAACGTTTCTCATGAGCTAAAAACTCCTCTTTTTTCAATTCAGGGATACGTAGAAACCTTGAGCGAAGGTGGCGTAGAAAATCTGAACATTAGAGACAAATATCTCGAAAGAATCGGTATCTCAGTCGAAAGATTGATTGCGATCGTCAATGATTTGGATATGATCAATAGGCTGGAAGCAGGAGAAATAGATGTTACCGTTTCAAAATTTGATGTTAATATCTTGGTTAAAGAAATTTTCGATCTTCTTGATCTGGAAGCTGAGAAAAATAATACTGTTCTGCAATTACAGACTTTACAAAGTCAGATATTTGTAGAGGCCGACAAACAAAAGATATCGCAGGTTTTCATTAATCTCATTTCAAACGCAATACATTACGCCAATAGGCAGGAAGCCAAGGTTGTCGTTAAAACAAGTGTTCTCAGAAACAAAGTACTCATCGAAGTGATCGACAACGGAATGGGAATTAAAGAAGAACTTCTCCCAAGAATCTTCGAGCGTTTTTACCGTGTAGAAACCAGCCGAAGCCGACGACAGGGCGGTTCTGGTTTGGGTCTTGCTATCGTGAAGCACATATTAGAAGCTCATAACGAAAACATTACGGTAGAAAGTGTGTATCTTGAAGGTACCAAATTCAGTTTTATGCTCGAAAAAAGCAAATAAGCAGCGTAAAATGTAAGCAAAAAAAAATTCTAAAAATTTTTTAAATATTCTTTTCTAAAATCTCATTTATTATATATTTGCAACAGAATTTGATCAATAGAAATAAGGTAAAAATAGAAATTGGAATAGTAGTATGGTTTACAAAATCCGTGTAATATTAGATACAAAAGAAGATATTTTCCGTGATGTTGAAATTAAAGGAAAACAAACACTCTGGAACCTTCATTTAGGAATCAAAAGTGCTTTCAACCTTAGTGGTGATGAGCTTTCTACTTTTAATCTCCTCGAAGAAGATGGTACCATTGTGAAGAGCGTTCCTCTGGAAGATATGAGTGATGAAGGGGATGGCGAGATTATGTCAGACGTTTACATCGATGAAGCATTTGAAAATGCTGGCGACAAAGCACAGTTTCAGTACGGTTTGCTTGACCTGTGGGAGTTTTTCTGCGAATTGGTAGAAGTAAACGAAGAAACAAAAGGGGTGAATTACCCGATTACCGTTTACAGATTCGGAAATGCTCCATTGAAAGCTCCAAGCAAAAGTGGAGGTGCAGGCTCAAAAAACAAAAAATCAGCAATGCCTTTGATGGATGATGATTTTGGTTTTGAAGATGACTTCGGGGCAGTCAACAGTTTTGCAGACGAAGATGATGATAGCTTCGATGATGACGAAGATGACGACTACAACGATGATGTATTCGATGATGAAGATGACAGCGACGACGATAGAATCTAAAAAAAATACAGCCCTGAAAATTTATTTTCAGGGTTTTTTTATTAAAATTAATCACAAGATAATTCAATACTCAGACTCAAAAAAACTCTTCTACTTTATCAGGAGCTATTTCCCGTCATCCACTCATACTCCTCGCAAGCCAGCCTGTCCTGAGCCTGTCGAAGGGCTTGCTGTGGGGTAACCGTTTCTATCGGGGCTAGGGAAGAGGTCAATTTTACAGATTTCGCTGATAATAGAATATAAAGTAAAATTCACAGATTACAATTCACTTTTAAATCTTCAAATTCCTATTTTTGTTTAAATTAATCAAAGAATTGCTGCTTAACCGCACTATTTATGGGATAGATTTTTATTCTAAACCACTCAAAAACATCAGAAAAACATGGATTTACCTACAGAATGGAAACATACCACCAATATTTACGAAGTTAATCTAAGACAATATACTCAGGAAGGAACTTTCAAAGCATTTGAAAAAGAAATGCCACGCCTCAAAAACATGGGTGTGAAAACCCTTTGGTTCATGCCTGTTACTCCCATTGCCCAACTTAATAAAAAGGGGACTTTGGGAAGCCAATACGCCGCTTCAGACTACACAACCATCAATCCCGAATTCGGAACGATGGATGAATTTAAACACATGGTCAACGAAGCACATCGATTAGGCTTTAAAGTAATCATCGACTGGGTCGCCAATCATACAGGTTGGGATCATGTGTGGACAAAAACTCATCCCGAATTTTATTTAAAAGATCCGGACGGAAGCTTCCACAAAGCTTCAGGAATGGATGACATCATCGAACTGGATTACAAAAACCAGGAGATGAGAAAAGCGATGATTGATGCGATGAAATTTTGGGTAAAAGAAACCAATATCGATGGTTTCAGATGTGATTTGGCATCGTGGGTAGAATTAGATTTTTGGATCGAAGCAAGACCCGAAGTCGAAAAACTCAAACCTCTTTTCTTCATCGGAGAATATGATGAACTCGAAAATCCTGATTACGGAAAAGTTTTTGATGCAAGCTACTCGTGGAAATGGATGCACAAATCCGCAGATTATTACAAGAAAAACGAACCTCTCAGCGAATTGATAGATTTGCTTAAACAATATTCTGCCATCGGAGATTCATCCATGAGAGCATGGTTTACAACCAATCATGACGAAAATTCATGGAACGGGACAGAATTTGAAAAATATGGCGATATCACATTGCCAATGACTGTATTTTCTGCAACCTGGAACGGAATTCCGCTTTTGTATTCAGGTCAGGAACTTCCCAACTTAAAAAGATTAGAGTTCTTCGAAAAAGATGTCATCGACTGGAACGGGAAGTATGAAATGGCAGATTTCTATAAAACACTATTAAACTTAAAGTCTTCAAATCCTGCTTTGCGAGGAGGAGATTCCGCAGTTTCAACTTATCTGCTAAACACCACAGCCAACGATAAAATTTTGGCGTATGTGAGAAAATACGGACAAGATGAGGTTTTAGTGGTTTTAAATTTTTCAAATGATCCGGTGAATTTTACCATTCAGGATGAAAATTTAAACGGAACTTTCAATAATGTTTTTGACAAAACAAAAAAAGATTTTAATCAAGGAAAAGATTTTAATTTTAAAGTTTCTGATTTCGCTGTTTTTGAAAAATAAAGGATAACTTAAGGTAAAGTATTTTAAAACATCAATAGGAGCGGGCTTTAACCCGCTTTCAGCTTACAATACTAAATTGGCTTTAGCAAAAACTTAATTTTCTTCACTTCTATTTAATTTATAAACTCAAAGATTGCTTTCAAAATGAATAAAGAAAATATACTGCAAATTCTTAAAGATAAAATTTCAGAAAAAATAAAAACCTTCGAAAATCTTATTGCTGAAACCCGTGCTTCAAGCAACGACACGAAAAGTTCGATGGGTGACAAGTATGAAACTGGTCGAGAAATGCTGCAGCAGGAAATCAACAATATCCAAAGGCAATTAAACGAAACCTTAAACCAACAGAATTTCGTGAAAAAATTAAACACAGAGGTCTGTACAAAAGTTCAGAATGGAGCTTTGGTAAAGACAGATAAAGGATTTTTCTATATTTCGGTATCGTCAGGAGAAATTGTTTTTGAAGGCAAAAAAATAATGACTATTTCAAGTGAATCACCGTTGGCAAAAGCAATGTTTGGCAAGAAAATAGCTGAGACGTTTATCATCAACAATGTCAATCAAGTCATTGAAGAAATCGGATAAAATATGACATCTCTTAAAAATTTTCTGCCCGCTTTATTTTTAATTATTCATTCCTTTGCTTTTGGACAAATTAAAGCAAATATTTCAGCTAAAACCAACGACTTACAGTCTGTAGATATTACCATTGAAGATTTGACGATTCAACTAAATAGTAATGGCGAAATTTCAGGTTTTCAAACAAACAATTTAGACGGAGAGGTAGATTATTATGATGACGCGAATTTTGATACATACAGATTTGGAAAATTAAAAAACATCGGAAGTTTAAAAATTGATTATTGGGATATTTTAGATAAAAGTGATGTCAGATCTGGCAAGATTAAAAACGTAGGCAATGTTTCAATAGATTACTATGATAATTTCGATAAAGAAAAGTTAGGTAAAGTAAAGAACATCGGGAACCTAAAAATAGATTACTGGGAAAAAGATATCATAGATAACAGCAGATTGGGAAAATTACAATCCATAGGAAATATATCGATTGATTACGGGCAGAAAGACATCACAGATTCTAGCAAGTACAGGAAACTAATCAAGTTCGGTACTGTAAATTTAGACTATTGGAACGATAAAATCTTTAATAAAGAGAAATTCGGAAAATTAAAATCGATTAAAGGAAATTCAAAAGATGTTTCCGTTAGTTTAGTTTGGTAATCTAAAAATTTAAGAAAAATTTACCATTGCTTCATATTGAATCTTAAATTGATTGTCGTAAATTTAGGATAGATTAAATACAAACAAAAATTTTATCAATATGGGAATTTTAGATAATAAAGTAGCTCTGGTAACAGGAGCAGGTTCAGGAATCGGATTGGCAATTGCTCAGTCTTACGCAAAAGAAGGTGCTAAAGTTATCGTTTCTGATATCAATGAAGAGCACGGAAATCAGGCGGTAGAAAAAATAAAATCTGAAGGCGGTGAAGCATCTTTCGTAAAAGCTGATACTTCGAAAGCAGAAGAGGTAGAGGCTCTTGTGAAATCAACTGTCGAAATCTATGGAAGATTAGACATTGCTTGTAACAATGCCGGAATTGGCGGTGAAGCCAATCAAACAGGAGATTACAGTCTTGAAGGATGGAAAAAAGTAATCGACATCAATCTAGACGGAGTTTTTTACGGTTGTAAATATGAACTTACTCAAATGGAGAAAAACGGAGGTGGAGTAATCGTCAACATCGCTTCGATTCACGGAACGGTTGCAGCACCACTTTCTTCAGCATATACTTCAACCAAACATGCAGTGGTTGGCTTAACAAAAAATATTGGCGCTGAGTATGGACAGAAAAACATTCGTTGCAATGCAGTTGGTCCGGGATATATTGATACACCATTATTGAATCAGCTAGACAAAGAGCATAAAGATGCATTGATCGCAAAACATCCTATGGGAAGGCTTGGGACATCTGAAGAGGTTGCAGAGTTGGTTCTTTTTCTAAGCTCTGAAAAAGCATCATTCATGACAGGTGGTTATTACCTTGTTGATGGAGGTTATACGGCAGTCTAATAGATTTTAATTAACCTGAGTTCGGGATAAGAATACAAAATAAATTTGCAATAAAAAGCAATAATTCGTATATTTAAGTATCTAACATTCAAATATTTAAACGAACTATTGCTTATGATTTTGAAAGACCAAATTACAAATATTTTTGTACAAGTTGATGATTTCTGTAAAGAATTTGATTTCCAAATCAAACACATGAAATTTCAGGCGCTCGGCGACCAAAAGAAGAGAAGAAACAGAAGATCTATGATGTCGGATTCTGAAATTATTACGATTATGATTGGTTTTCATCTGGGTGCACACAAAACATTTAAGCATTATTATCAGGAAATAGTTTGTGGTTATTGGAATAATTTGTTTCCCAAAGCCCTTTCCTACAATAGATTTATAGAACTTCAGCAAAGAAGCTTTGTGGTTTTTGCCTTATTTTTGAAAGAAAAATGTCTGGGTAAATGTACTGGAATCAGCTTTATGGACAGCACAACTTTAAAAGTTTGCAGAAACCAAAGGATTCACAATCACAAAGTTTTCAAAGGTTTGGCAGAGCGAGGAAAATCTTCGATGGGTTGGTTTTATGGGTTTAAACTGCATTTGGTTTGTAATGAAAAGGGAGAACTTTTATCCTTTTATATAACGAAAGGAAATATTGATGACAGAAACCCAAAGCATATCAAAAAAATGACGCAGCAGCTTTTTGGAAAACTATTTGCCGATAAAGGATATCTTTCCAAGGCTCTTTGGGAAATGCTTTTTGCTGATGGAATCCAGCTTTTTACTAAACTTCGTAAGAATATGAAGAATCATATTATGAAAATGGAAGACAAAATTTTGCTCCGAAAAAGAGCCATCATTGAAACGATCAATGATGAATTAAAGAACCATTGTCAAGTGGAACATACTCGCCACAGAAGTGTTAGTAATTTTATGATGAATATTTTGGGGAGCTTAACTGCTTATTGTTTCTTCCCCAAAAAACCATCATTAAACTTAAAAAAAGTAAATGATGGTCAATTGTTTTTAAATTTTGCTTAAACCGAACTCAGGTTAATTAAATAAACGATACGAAGCATTCATCAAAATGGATGCTTTTTTTATTCCTTTTTTGGATAAGAATCTTTAAATTTGGAACTTGAAAATTCTTTTAAAATGCAAAATTATTTAGACCTTCTAAAACATATCAAAGAAAACGGAATCGACAAAACCGACCGTACAGGAACGGGAACGAGAAGTGTTTTTGGATATCAGTTGAGATATGATTTGTCTAAAGGTTTTCCGATGGTAACAACCAAAAAGGTGCATTTAAAATCAATTATTTACGAATTACTTTGGTTTTTGAAAGGCGATACCAACGTACAATATCTGAATGACAACGGCGTTAGCATTTGGGACGAATGGGCTGATGAAAACGGAGATTTAGGTCCTGTTTACGGTGCTCAATGGAGAAGCTGGAACGGAGCGAATAATAAAGTGGTTGATCAGATTTCGGAAGTGATTGATCAGATCAAAAAAAATCCGGATTCCAGAAGATTGATTGTTTCTGCATGGAATGTTGCAGAAATTCCTAATATGGCTTTGGCACCTTGCCACGCACTCTTTCAGTTTTATGTAGCTGACGGTAAATTATCTTTACAGCTGTATCAGAGAAGTGCCGACGTGTTTTTGGGAGTTCCTTTTAATATTGCGAGTTATGCGCTTTTATTGATGATGGTTGCGCAGGTTTGTGACCTTGAAGTGGGAGATTATGTGCACAGCTTCGGGGACGTTCATATTTACAACAATCATTTTGAGCAGGTTGACAGACAGCTTTCAAGAGAGCCAAAACAACTTCCTACTATGAAATTGAATCCTGAAATTAAAGATATTTTCGATTTTAATTTTGAAGATTTTACTTTAGAAAACTACGATCCGCATCCAGGAATTAAAGCTCCGGTGGCGATTTAATATTTAGTAATAATTTCATTAACTTTGATTTAAATCAGGAATTATGGAAATAAAAATCAGTTTAGACGAATACGCAGATGTTCCTTTCATCAAAAAACTTTTATCACAAATAAAAGGTATTACGAGTTTTGAGGTTTCTGAGAATGACAAAATTGATTCTTGGAAAGAGATTGAAAATTCTGATGAATTTATAAAATTGATTGAAAAAAGTCGTAATGAGATCAAAAATGGAGAATGTAAAGACTATTCGGAAGAATTGATTGATTCCATTTTTAAAAAGTAATGAAAGTTATATTTTCAAATACTGCGATTGAAGGTCTTAAAAATATTATTGATTTTTTAAATAAAAATTGGACTCAAAAGGAACTGAAGACATTTAATAAAGACTTAGAAAAATTGGTTGAGTCATTTTAATGATCAATTAATTTCATATCAGACTATAGATTCAGATAGTCAATTAAGATTTGCATTATTGGGAAAGAAGCAAGTTAAGGTATATTTTGATGTGAAAAAAGATTGTGTAGAAATTTTGTTATTTCTTCCTTCAAAAGGCAATCCTGAAAATATTCAGAAACTATTTTTAAAATAAATAAAATATAAAAAGTGAAGCCAAAAAACTTCACTTTTTTTGTAACTAATATTCATAAAATACTACTTATTTATTATGGAATCGGCATCATTGGTTTAGATTCGCAAATGTTGATGAAGATTAGGCGATAACATATAGCCTTAAAAAAAACAATAAAATCTACATATGAAATCAATTAAAATTAGCTTGGAACAAAATGTTGATGCCGAGAATTTAAAACAAATTCTTTTGCAGATAAAAGGAGTAGCTTCAATTGAGATCATCGATGAAGAAAATCCTGAAAGCGAGCTGAAAAAAGCTTTTGCCAAGACTAAAGAACAGCTCAAAAAAGGAGATTACGAAACTTTAGTCAACGATATTTTCGAAATCATTACAAAAAATAATATAAAAAAATAAAGGAAGAAATGAAGAAAATCATTTTATCTGTTGCAATATTGGGAGCTTTGTTTTCCGGAAATGTATCTGCACAAACTGAAACTTCAGGCAGAGAAAAAGTATACAGAGCAAC
Source organism: Chryseobacterium sp. C-71 (assembly GCF_020911865.1). Classification (NCBI taxonomy): domain Bacteria; kingdom Pseudomonadati; phylum Bacteroidota; class Flavobacteriia; order Flavobacteriales; family Weeksellaceae; genus Chryseobacterium; species Chryseobacterium sp. C-71. Next base: position 1,251,978 of record NZ_CP087131.1, on the reverse strand, counting down.
ATCTGCAAAAGTAACGGAGCTTAAGCATACCAAACTTAAAGTCAATTTTGATTATCAGAAAGAGCAGATGAATGGGGAAGAATGGTTAACGGCTTCGCCTTACTTTTATGCGACCAACGAATTGATTCTGGATGCAAAAGGCATGCTGATTCATGAAGTTGCGTTGGATGTCAATGGAAAAAAATCTCCTTTAAAATTTGATTATAAAAATGATGTTTTAAAGATTACATTAGACAAAACTTACCAGAAAAATCAAGATTATACGGTTTATATCAAATATACAGCTCGTCCGAATGAAGTGAAGCAGGAAGGAAGCATGGCAATCAGCGATGCAAAAGGTCTTTATTTTATCAATGCTCAAGGTCAGGATCCTGATAAACCCACTCAAATCTGGACGCAAGGAGAAACTGAATCTTCTTCAGCTTGGTTTCCGACGATCGATAAATCAATCCAAAAAACAACTCAGGAAATCTACATGACGGTTCCTGATAAATATGTAACGCTGTCAAATGGTATTCTTAAAGATTCTCAAAAAGAATCAAATGGTTTAAGAACCGATCATTGGGTAATGGATAAAAGGCACTCAACCTACCTTTTCTTCATGGGAGTGGGTGAATATGCCGTGGTAAAAGACAAGTGGAAAAATATTGCGGTTGACTATTACATCGAGAAAGAATACGAGCCGTACGCAAAACAGATTTACGGAAACACACCAGAAATGATTGAGTTTTTCTCTAAAAAATTGGGTTACGATTATCCGTGGTCAAAATATGCACAGATTTCCGGTAGAGATTACGTAAGTGGTGCAATGGAAAATACCACAGCAACGTTACACGGAAGTGATATTTTACAAAAACCAGGACAGTTAATCGATGAGAATAAATGGGAAGATACGATTGCTCACGAATTATTCCACCATTGGTTCGGGGATTTGGTGACGGCAGAAAGCTGGAGTAATTTAACCGTAAACGAATCTTTTGCCAACTACTCAGAATATCTTTGGAACGAGTACAAATACGGAAAAGATCAGGCAGATTATCATCAGATGGAAGATGTGAATCATTACATTCACAATCCTTCAGATTTCAAAAAAGATCTGGTGAGATTTGATTATGCTTCTCGTGAAGATGTTTTCGATTTGGTAACGTATCAGAAAGGTGGCGGAATTCTTCACATGCTGAGAAATTATTTAGGAGATGAAGCATTTTTTGCCGGAATGAATGATTATTTGAAAACCTATGAATACAAAAATGCCGAAGCTCACCAACTGAGATTATCTTTCGAAAAAGTTTCAGGAAAAGATTTAAACTGGTTCTTCAATCAATGGTATTTTGGAAGCGGGCATCCAAAATTGAATTACTCTTACACTTTTGAGCCGGTAAAAAAACAAGTGACTGTAGTTGTCAATCAGTCTCAGGAATTGCCTTTCGAGTTTCCTTTGACCATCGATGTTTACGATAACGGAAAACCAAAAAGACAACAGGTTTGGGTTAATGCAACGGCAAAAAATACATTCAGTTTTGATGTCTCAAAAAATCCTGATTTGGTCAACATTAATGCAGACGGAATATTGGTTGCAGACGTTACTGAAACTAAAACACCCGAGCAGAATCTGATGCAGTTTACAGGTTCGAAAGAATTTAAAAGCAGATACAATGCTTTAACGGCTATCAAAGATCAGGTAGGAAAAAGCCCTGCAGCAACTAAATTATTGTCTGCGGCGTTAAAAGATCCTTATTTCAGAGTAAGACAGAAAGCTTTGGAATTAATGGACTTATCAAACGCTGAACAACTAAAAGCTTTAGGAGCAGATGTTGAAAGATTAGCTTCAAATGATCCTAAAACTTTAGTTCAGGGAGCCGCAATTGCAGCTTTGGCAAAGACAAAAGATAAAAAATACCTTCCGATTTTTGAAAAAGGTGTCAATGCCGTTTCAAATTCTGTAAGAGGAAATTCTGTTGCAGCAGCTTTAGATGTTGATCCTTCCAAGGCAAATACTTTGGCTGATAAAATCGATTTGAACGGAGCTTCAGAAGATTTGTTAAGTAAAATGCTTCCTGTTATTGTTAAAAATAAAGTGACCTCACAAATGTCGAATATTGCTTCATTGGTTGCTTTCTATCCTTTTATTAAATTCCAGAATCCTGAATTGGGCAAGTCTGCCGAAGAAGGATACAACTGGATCATGACTTCCGATAATTTAAAAGCTACGGAAAGCATTACCAAAATTCTTGGTCAGGCAAAAGGTCAGATGGGAGAAAATCCTCAGGTGAAAATGATGATTTCTCAAATGTTAAAAGATGGTTTGACGAAGAAAATGGAACTTCTGAAACAAAATCCTCAAAAAGGTTCAAGCATCAATCCACAGATTGACGCAATTAATAAAGCAATTGAAAATTTCAAATAGTAAATCAATATATATTTTTCTAAGCATCTCCTTATTGGAGGTGCTTTTTTATTTAAAACTTGTTTATAATTCCTGATTTTAAGAATTGAAAGACTTTGTGTTCTCTGCTCAGTGGAACGCCTTTGCCTCAATTTATAAATTGATTATTTGAATCGGCGAAACTTCGTTTTGTGAAATTAAAAACTGTTAATAGTCAAAAAAATCTCAGCGAACTTTGCATTAAAAATAATTTTCGGACAAACACAAAGTAATAAAACTTTAATAATTCCTCAAAAATTTAGACGATAATGAAGTTTTTTTTGCAACATCTTTTATAAATTCGTGTTAAAATTAAACGATTATGGGTTTTGGAATTGAGGCAGCAAGTTATTATGTGCCTTCTTTGTATTTGGAAATTAAAGATTTAGCAGAAAAAAGAGGAATCGAACCGGCAAAATTGGAGAAAGGTTTGGGTTTACACAAAATGGGATTTCCGGATGTTCATGAAGATGCTGCAACTTTTGCAGCAGAAGCTTTGTTAAAATTAATCAAAGATTATCAAATCAATCCAAAAGAAATTTCCCGTATTTATTTAGGTACAGAAAGTGCAATCGATGCCGCAAAACCTACCGCTTCCTACTCAATGCAGATGGTAGAAAAGGTTCTGGAAGAAGAATTCGGAGAAAGATGTTTCAAAAACTGTGATGTTGTAGATATGACTTTTGCGTGTATTGGCGCCGTAGATGCGCTTCACAATTCATTAGATTTTGTAAGAGTAAATACTGATAAAAAAGCAGTAGTCATTGCAAGCGATTATGCAAAATACGAGTTGGCTTCTTCCGGTGAATATACGCAAGGTGGAGGAGCAGTTTCTTTGCTAATTTCTGCCAAACCTGATTTAATTGAGATAGAAAACAACTGGGGAATTGCTACCGAAAGTGTTTTTGATTTTTTCAAACCAAGAAGACATTTCAAAAAAGAAGATTTAATCAATGCTCCCGAAAACTTTCCCGATAAAATTGAAGTCTTCACCGACGAACCAGTTTTTGACGGGCAATATTCCAACCAATGTTATCAGGATAGAATCAGAGAAGCGTATGAACATTATAAAGTAGTTTCAAGAAAAGAAAAGCCTTACGAAAACTGGAAATATTTGATTTTCCATCTTCCATACGCATTCCACGGGAAAAGAGTTTTTACTGAAATTTACAGCTTAGAAAACGGACTATCCTATTCAAATCCTGACGAACAAAAGGCGGTTGCGAAATCTGAGGAGTATTTAAAATTTATTAGTGAGAAAATTGAAAAAACGCAGAGTGCATCATCAGAAATTGGTAATATGTACACGGCATCTATTTTCATGGCTTTACTTTCAGGTTTACAGACTTCTTTTAATGAAAATGAAGAATTAACCGGACAGGAAATCGGGTTTTTGGGTTACGGAAGCGGCTCTAAATCAAAAGTTTTTGCCGGTAAAGTTTCTGAAAACTGGAAAAGTGTCGTTGAAAAATGGAATTTATTTGAAAATCTTAATGGACGGCTAGCCATCGATTTTGATACCTATGAAAAACTTCACAGAAAACAATTGGAACATTCTGTAAATCCTGATTATGACGGATTTGGTTTAGAATCTGTAGAATTGGAAAATCCTCTGTTGAAAGGAGCGAGGTATTATACTTATAAAGGTTAAAAATCTTGGAAAGCATCTCGGTTGAGGTGCTTTTTGTAATTTTAAACAACCAACAACCAACAACCAACAACTAAAAACTAATTGATTTATTCTGATAACTCTTCGGCGTCACCCCAACCAACTGCTTAAAAACTCTGGTAAAGTAATTCGTATCTGAAAAACCAGTCTGAAAAGCAGTTTCCTTGATGCTGTTGTTTAAAGCTAAAAGTTCTTTCGCTTTATTAATGCGCTCCTGAAGAATAAAATCATTAGGCGAAGTTCCCAGCTCGTCTTTGAACATTTTGAAAAAATTAGATTTGCTCACATAAGCCAGTTTCGCAATGCTGTCGATAGAAAGTTTCTGATGAATATTATTTTTGATATAATCTACTACAAAACCAATTCTTGATTTATTTTTAGCCAAATTTTTCTCAACCATACTTCTTGCCTGTGTTTGCATAAGTCTTATCAATAGTTCTTTCAAAGCGAAATCAGCCATGATGTCTTTTTGAGAATTATCATCCATGGCGATTCTCATAATGTTATTGGTGGCTGAAGCCAATGATTTGTTATTAAATAAAAAATATTCGTCAAGCTGTAGATTCCATGATGAGGTTTCATCTACTTTGGCGAAATTATAGTTCAGATGATTCAGAGAGTTTTCGATAAATTCAGGATTTAAACTTAAAGAAATACATTGTGAAGGCGTTTCATCAGCATCAGGAAAATCAATCACCATTGTTTCTCCGGGCGCAACCAAAACACTTTCTCCGGGTAAATAATCGCAATAATTGGTTTTGTTTTCTAGCTTCATGTATTTTCTACCTTGAAGCATTGCCGTGAAAGCAATCGTGTCAAAATGCAGTTTAACATCAAAAGCTGCTTTGTGGGTTTCATAAATGCTGAATTCACAATTGTTAAGATTAAATTTAGTCTGATTTTCAACTAAGTTGATAAGCTGATTTTCCTTCTTTAATTCAGGAGTATTCAATAAAAACTTATGATTGTTCATTTCTAAATTTATTTAAGTTGCGACTTCTACCAAATATAGAAATTATATGATTAAAAACATGTTAATGAAATGATAAAGTCTGCCTTCTACACTATTGTGAAGTTTTTTTGTAGGATTTTGCTATATGTTTAATTGTAGTCGACGTAATTTGGTTGAAGATAAAATCAAAACAATACGAATATGAGCACAGCAACAGAACAAAAATCAGACACGGTATTACAGTGGCCTGAATTCAAAAAACAATACGATAACTTCATCAACGGTGAATTTACTGCACCCGTAAATGGCAAATATTTCGATGTCATTTCTCCTGTTGACGGAAAAGTTTTTACACAGGCAGCACATTCTTCAAAAGAAGATTTAGAGCTGGCAGTCAATGCGGCAGAAAAAGCATTCCAAACCTGGAAAGACACTTCATCAACCGAAAGAAGCGTTATTTTAAATAAAATAGCCGACAGAATCGAGCAGAATTTAGAATATCTTGCCATTGTAGAAACCATCGATAATGGTAAAGCCGTAAGAGAAACTTTAGCTGCAGATTTACCTTTGGCAGTGGATCATTTCAGGTATTTTGCTTCGGTTATCAGAGCAGAGGAAGGTTCGCATAATGAATTGGATAAAGACACGGTTTCATTAATCGTTCACGAACCGCTTGGTGTCATCGCACAAATCATTCCATGGAATTTCCCAATCTTGATGGCTGTCTGGAAGTTAGCTCCGGCATTGGCAGCAGGAAACTGTGTTGTCTTAAAACCGGCAGAAAGTACGCCAATTTCAATTCTTATATTGGTCGATTTAATTAAAGACTTACTTCCGGCTGGAGTTGTGAATATCGTCAACGGTTTCGGAGCTGAATTGGGAAGAGCTTTAGTAACCAATCCGAAAGTGAACAAAGCTGCGTTCACAGGTTCTACGGCGACAGGTCGTTTGGTTATGCAGTATGCAACAGAAAATATTATTCCGGTGACTTTAGAATTGGGTGGGAAATCTCCAAACGTTTTCTTCAGTTCAGTGATGGATGCTGATGATGAATTTTTAGATAAAGCTATTGAAGGTGCGGTTCTTTTTGCCTTAAATCAGGGTGAAATCTGTACTTGTCCGTCAAGATTATTGGTTCAGGAAGATATTGCAGATGCGTTTATCGCAAAAGTAATCGAAAGAGTGAAAGCCATTAAAGTAGGAAATCCTTTAGATAAAACCGTAATGATGGGAGCTCAGGCTTCTAAGATTCAGAAAGACAAAATTCTTTCTTACATCAAATTAGGGAAAGAAGAAGGGGCAGAAGTTCTTGTAGGGGGTGATGTTAACAATGTTGGAGAAGGCTTAGAAGAAGGATATTACATTCAGCCGACAATTTTCAAAGGAAATAACAGAATGAGAATTTTTCAGGAAGAGATTTTCGGACCGGTTTTAGCCTTCACTACTTTTAAGGATGAAGCAGAAGCTTTAGAAATCGCAAACGATACGATTTACGGACTTGGAGCGGGAGTTTGGACGAGAGACGCGCATCAGTTATACAATGTTCCGCGTCACATTGAAGCAGGTAGAGTTTGGGTAAATCAATATCACTCATATCCTGCAGGAGCACCTTTCGGAGGTTACAAGCAGTCAGGAATCGGTAGAGAAAACCACAAAATGATGCTCGATCATTACCGTCAAACTAAAAACATGTTGATTTCTTACAACAAAAACAAATTAGGTTTCTTTTAATTTTTAAATATTACGGGCGTGTCCGTTTGCCTCGTTATGCAACGAGGCAAGACGGTCAGGCTATCCAGGGCTACACTACGTTTCGGTGCTTCGCACCGGCGAGTTCCTCGCCGCCCTTCCTATCCCTCACGCAAAAGCAGTGTGTAAAAACACATCTCTATATTTGGTTTAAGTACAGCCTGACAATGCTTGTCTTGTCAGGCTTTTTTTAACTTTATAAAATATATTAACTTACTCAAAAGTTTCACAAACCAAATGTTGTTTCAAAGACATCAAAAGTGACCTAGGAAATGGAGGCGTTAAGAAAATAAGCTGTATGAACGTTGAAAAAATTCTTCTGTTCGAAGCGCAACACAAATTTTCAACAGAAGAAAAAATTAAGCCCTCGCGCAAGTTTAGAATTTTTAGTGAATTGAATTAATTTTCAGCGAAAGAGTCCAAGTCTTGTCCCGAAACTTCGGGATTGGTTCTTTTGCTTCAAGGCAAAAGAAGAATAAAAAAATCATTATGGAAACAAAAAAAATATCAAGACTCTCAGTAACAGAAAAAGCCCTCGAGCTCATTTGGGAACTTGAAAAAAAGCACGGCGAACTGATGTTTTACCAAGCCGGAGGATGTTGTGAAGGCACACAACCCCAATGTTTCGAAAAAGGCGGTTACTTTCCGAGAATGAATGATGCGATGATCGGAACCATCAACGGTCACGAATTCTGGATCGATCGTGACCTTTTTGAATATTGGCAGTACTCACATTTCACCTTAGATGTTCTGGAAGGCTTCGGCCCAGGCGGATTTTCTTTGGAAACACCTTTAGGAAAAACATTTAAAGTACATTACAAACTATTTACAGCGGAAGAATTAAAGAATTTAGAAGAGGTGAAACGAAGCGAGTAAACCGTTTATTTTCCCACAGATGACACAGATCTTCACAGACTAGGAATAAATATTATAAATCTGCTTAATCATTAAAATCTGCGAGAGAATGATAGCAAAATTATAAAAAATCTGTGCGATCCGTGGAGATAGTTCTCGCTGATCAAGCAGATTTTTAATGATTCAATGATTGTTATTTATTATCATTCGTGTAAATAATTCATGAAATTCGTGTTTAAAGAAACTCAGACCTTCACAAACCGATTCACAAACATTGCCGCCACAATATCTCCCACAGCATTCAAAACAGTAGCCAAAGGATCAACCAAAGTTCCGATAATAATCACTGCAGGAATTGCTTCCTGTGGCAATTGATATACAGAAATCATCAGCATTTCTCCGATATATCCGCCATTCGGAATTCCACCAGCTACGATGCTGACGAACACAGTAATTCCCAACGCCAATAAAAGATTTGAAGGTTCAAAAAAATCTCTTCCAATAATCTGAAAAGCAACGTAGATTTTAATGATAGAAGACATCGACGAACCGTTTTTATGAAGCGTCGTTCCAATCGGAATCACTAAATTCGCAATTGAACTGGGAATTCCAATCTTTGATGCTGCTAATAAGTTTGTAGGCATTGTTGCAAAACTGCTGCAGGTACTCAATGCTGTTAATGTCGGAAGAATAGCATTTTTCCAGAAACTTTTGATTCCGGTCTGTCCGTTTGCCATAAATGCATAGAGGGTGAAAAATACGAAGAAATAAATAATTCCTGCGATGTAATACAGTCCTAAAGGTTTAGCATAAAATCCGAAAAGCTGAGGTCCTAAGGTCGCTACCTGATATGCAAAATAGGCTCCCAGACCGATCGGTGCAATTTTCATAATCATTAAAAGCAATTCCTTCATTACTTCATATCCTGATGCTATGAAAACTCTGAAAGGCTTTCCGTTTTCTCCCGATTTTCTTGTGGCAAAGCCTGTCATGAAAGCGAAAATCAATAATGCAAGCATATTTTTCCGTGAAAAGAGCTCGGTGAATTCTCCTACCGTGAAGAAACTGACAATTTTGTTACCCCAGTTTTCTTCTTTTGTCGCTTCAGCAATGATTTCTGAGCTTCCCGAAATAGATGAGACCGGAAATAAATATACCGCTCCGATTGTAAACACAGCAGCCGTTAAAATGAAAAAAAGAAAAGTAAATGACATGACCATAATGATTTTGCCAAACTTAGATTCCTGTTCTAGCGAAGCAATAGAATTGGCAACAGCAAAAAATACCAATGGGACTACACTTACGAAAAGCAGATTCAGGAAAATATCTCCCAAAGGTTTTATGTACTCAACGATTTGTGGAGCTACAATTCCGATAATACTTCCGACAGTGATTCCTAGAAGGAGAAAAAGAATTCCCGAATAGTTTTTTAAGACCTCGTTCATGCCATGATTTTTATCAAAGATAGATTTATTTTTAACAATTTCTAAGATGTTTGTTTGCCTTAATTGTTCTAAATTTGAGTAAACATTCGTTTCTATGGCTTATATAGATTATTACAAAATTTTAGGCGTAGACAAAAGCGCAACGCAGGACGATATCAAAAAAGCGTATCGAAAGCAGGCAAGAAAACTGCATCCAGACCTTAACCCCAACGACAAAGAAGCTGAGCGAAAATTCAAAGAACTGAATGAAGCCAATGAAGTCCTAAGCAATCCAGAAAATCGTTCAAAATACGATAAATACGGTGAGAATTGGAAACATGGTGAACAGTACGAACAAGCTCAACAACAGCAGCAAAGACAATATCAAAGCCAAGGCGGAAATTACGGAGGTGGTTTTTCGGGTGCTGATTTTGGAGAGGGTGAAGATTTTTCAGACTTTTTCCAAAGTATGTTTGGTGGTGAAGGAGGCGGATTCGGCAGAAGCTCGCGCGGAAGTGCTTCGGGAAAATTCAAAGGACAGGATGTTCAGGCAGAATTGAATTTAAGCTTAAAAGAAGCTGCAAAAACACATCAACAGACTTTCGATATTAATGGGAAAAAGGTAAGAATTACCATTCCTGCGGGAGTTTCTGATGGTCAAAAAATCAAACTCAAAGGTCACGGGAATCCTGGCTTCAATGGCGGACCTGCCGGAGATTTATACATTACATTTAATATTACTCCAGATCCGAATTTTGAAAGGGTAGGAGATGATTTAAAATCAAAAATCAGCATTGATCTGTACACCGCAGTTTTAGGCGGAGATGTAAAAGTGGAGACTTTAGAGGGTAACGTGAATCTCAAAGTAAAACCAGAAACTCAAAGCGGAACAACGGTGAGATTGAAAGGAAAAGGTTTTCCGGTCTATAAAAAAGATGGTGAATTTGGTGATTTGTTTGTGACCTATGACGTGAAATTGCCCACAAATCTTACGGAAAAACAGAAAGAACTTTTTGAACAACTTAAAAATTCTTAAATCATGAGCGAAAGAATATCACGGGAAGAACTCGTAAAAATATACAATGTTGAAATTACTTTTTTTGATGAATTGGTTGATTATGGTTTGTTGAGAGTAGAAACTGAAGATAACATTCGGTATCTGATTTATGAAGATCTTCATGTTTTTGAAAAGTTTACCAATTGGCACTATGACCTTGAAATTAACCTGCCTGGTTTGGAGGTAATTCATGATATGCTCAGTAAAATGGAAGATTTAAAGAGAAAAAATCGCGAATTGATGAATAAACTTTCAGCAATTAGTGAGAGATATGAGGATATTTAATTTAGTTTTGTAAACTAAAACACGCATTATATGGCTAGAATCAACGACGATAAAATCATCAACTTAAAAATCAATAAAAAAGATTTTGAAGATATTTATCTCAACGGAAATCAGGGAAGTTTGTTTTTGTCGCCTACAGTAAAAGGAAAACTCATCACTACCATCGTAGTTGCAGTGATTTTGTTGATATTGTTTTACTTTAAAGACGATTTGAGCAAAGAAAAATTCGGGATTTTATACTTTGTAAGTTTTCTTTTTCTGCTTTGTGCGGTCTATTTATCTTTAGCCATCAACAAGGTTTCAAAATGGAAAAAAGAAGTCGTGAAGTATCTGAAAACACTTGAGAATACTGAGATTTATCAGATTCAGTTTAATGCTAAAGTTTTTAAAGTAAATCTTAATGACAATAAAGAAACCAGTCTTTGGACAGAATTTACAGCTGCCGAAATCAGCGATAAATTTATCGGTTTAGAAGGAAAATTCAATTATATGTTTCCGAAAAAATCAATGTCTGAGGCAGATTTTGAATTGCTGAAAGAAGCTGTTCAAAAAAATGTTTTAAAATAAAAAAATCAGAGCCAACGCTCTGATTTTTGCTTTTATAAGGAGTGTCGATTAATCTAACCAACCCATTTCTTTCATCCACTCGTCGTTGTAGATTTTCCCTACATATCTTGAGCCGTGATCATGAAGTAACACAACTATCACATCGTCTTTCGTAAACTGATCTTTCATCTGAACCAAAGCTGCCATTGCACTTCCCGCAGAATATCCACAGAAAATTCCTTCTTCTTTTGCCAATTTTCTTGCGTAGATCGCTCCGTCTTTATCGGTCACTTTTTCGAAATGATCGATGACAGACATATCGTAATTTTCAGGAAGAATATCTTCACCAATACCTTCTGTAATGTAGGTATAAGCGTTTTCTAATTTAATTTCACCCGTTTCGTGAATTTCCTTTAAGATTGAACCGTAAGTATCAACTCCAAGTATTTTAATGTCTTTATTTTTCTCTTTAAAGAACATTCCACAACCTGTAATTGTTCCACCTGTTCCGGCTCCCACTAAAAAATGAGTCAGTTTTCCGTCAGTTTGTTCCCAGATTTCAGGTGCAGTAGACTCGTAATGAGCTGCTCTGTTTGATAAATTATCATATTGGTTGACGTACCATCCGTTTTCCGTTTCTTTAGCCAATCTCTTAGAAACTGAGTAATAAGAACGAGGATCTGTAGGTTTTACGTCTGTCGGACAAACGATAACTTCAGCTCCAACAGCACGAAGAATGTCACATTTCTCCTTAGATTGTTTTGCGTTGGTCACAAAAATACATTTGTAGCCTTTGATAATGGCTGCAAGAGCCAATCCCATTCCTGTATTTCCTGAAGTTCCTTCGATGATGGTTCCACCTGGTTTTAATCTTCCGTCTTTTTCGGCATCTTCAATCATTTTCAGAGCCATTCTGTCTTTTACAGAATTTCCTGGGTTGAAGGTTTCTACTTTTGCCAACACCAATGCCGGGAAATCTTCTCCCAACACTTTATTAATTTTCACAAGAGGTGTATTTCCTATGGTTTCGAGAATATTTTCTGCGTATTTCATACTTGTTTTTTTTCTGCGGGGCAAAGATACGGCTTTCAAATGAGTTAAAAAGAAGAGATGCTATTAAATGAATTTCAAGGTTGAGTTTGTTTTTTTAGAAGCTAAGTTCCTGCTTGTAGTTTATACTGAGCGAAGTCGAAGTGCTATATCTTTTGTTCTGCCTTGCTTCACAGTGAGTCTTCAGGAGTTGAATCTGGTCTAAGTAGCTATTGACTGACCTTTGTGTACTCACGTTTTAAACCACCCCGTCAAAAATTCTAAAAGAATTTTCGCCACCCCTCCAGAGGAGGGGAATTCTTCGTTACTTATATTTGTAATGATATAGGATGTGAAGCAATTTACAAATGCATTAAAAACATTTAATCAAAATAAATGTCAGATTTTACGTTCTGCTTGTAAAATTCAAATTCAAATTCAAATTCACATTTAAAATTTATCTTTTAGCTATATTTAATAGACTTCACCGGAGAAATTTTACTGATCAGATAGCTTGGGATAATCAATGCTAATCCAGAAATAAATAATATACCGGCAGAGATTGAAAGTATAATAAGAGGATTTAAATCTACAGGAACAACGCTGACATAATAGTCTTTCGGGTCTAATTTAATAATTCCGAAAAACTTTTGAATTAATAGAAGTCCAAGACCAATAGCATTTCCAAAAAGCAATCCTGGAACCATAATGATGAGTGTGTAATTGATAAAAGTAGCTCTTATCTGACCATTCGTAGCCCCTAAAGTTTTAAGTAAACCAATAGAATTTGTTCTTTCAATAATCAAAATAAGCAGAACCATAATGATATTAATAATCACAACCGTTAGCATAATGGTAATAATGATCCCAATGTTGGTGTCAAAAAGACCTATCCAATCATTGATCTGAGGAAATTTATCAGTTGCCTTTTCTGCATAGTTTTTATAGCCAATTACTTTATCAATCTCTATCGAATCTTTGTCAATGTCATTTATATTTTTAAAGAAAATATCAATTCCGCCAATATCTTCAGGCGTCATATCCTGAATTTTTCTCACATGATTCACATCGCCAATCACAAACTGATCGTCAATCATTTTGATGTCGGTTTTGTAGATTCCAACTACCTGAAATTTTCTGTAGATCTGCTTTTGATCTTCCTTTGCAAATACCGTTACAATACTGTCGTTGAGTTTCAGATGCAGATCATTGGCTATCTTTTCCGAAATAGTAATACCGTTGTTGTAGCCTTCTTCTGTAATCTTTGGAGTTTTACCTGCAATCAGAAATTTTTTAAATCTTAAGCTGTCAAAATCTTTTCCTACACCTTTAAAGATAATTCCTGCAAAACTATGCTCGTTACGCATAATTCCTGTTACCATAGCGTATTTTTGCACGCTTTCAACATCCGGGATTTCTTTCAGTTTAGCAATATTTAAACCTTGCTTGTCAAGAATTGAAGTATTGTAAGATGAATTTGAGCGGGTTGATTTTACAGTAATATGTCCGCTGAAATCTGCCAGTCTCTCTTTAATGGCTTTTTTTGAACCAAAACCTGTGGAAACGGTAATCAAAGAAACAATGATTCCCAGAGCAACAGAAAGTCTGCCGATGAAGATGATCACCCGTGATAGGTTATTTTTGTTATCTTTGGAAAACGCTATTTTTCTAGAGAAATATAAAGGAAATTTCAAGCTTATGAATTTAGATTTCAAAATTAAAACTTTAGTTCTTATTTGCCTAATTTTTTTAGGAGTAATCAACCCATATTATTCTCAGTCTCAAGATCAGGAATGTTTCAAAACCGGTGCAGACCGACCGGAACTTTATTTGCCTTTACTGAAAGATAAAACCATCGGAATTGTAACCAACCAAACCGGTTTGATGAAAGACAAAACCCATGTCGTCGATTTTCTCGTGAAAAACGGAATTAAAATTAAAACAATTTTTGCTCCCGAACACGGTTTCAGAGGTGATGCAGATGCAGGAGAAAAAGTGAAAAATGGGGTAGATGTTAAAACAGGAATTCCTATTATATCTCTTTACGGAGCTAATAAAAAACCAAAACCGGAGCAATTAAAAGGTTTAGATATTGTTTTGTTTGATATTCAGGATGTTGGAGTTCGATTTTATACCTATATTTCTACTTTAACCTATTTAATGGAAGCCGGAGCAGAAAATAATGTCGAAATTCTGGTTTTAGACAGACCAAATCCTCATGACGGATATATTGACGGACCGGTTTTAAAAAAGAAATGGGAAAGTTTTGTCGGAATGCATGAAGTTCCTGTAGTTTACGGCTTAACGATCGGTGAATACGGAAAAATGGTGAACGGAGAAAAATGGCTGAAGAATGGGGTGCAGGCAAAATACACTTTGATTCCGATGCAGAAGTATCATAAAAAACAGCGTTATGCCATTTTAGATAAGCCATCTCCCAATTTGCCCAATGATAAATCGATTAATCTCTATCCGAGTTTATGTTTTTTTGAAGGAACTCAGGTTTCTGTGGGAAGAGGAACAGATAAACCTTTTCAAATATATGGTTCACCGTGGACGAAAAATTTACCTTACCAATTCACTCCAAAACCGAATTTCGGAGCGAAAGATCCATTTTTAAACGGGAAATTGTGTTACGGAGAAAATCTTTCAAATTATTCTCAGGATTTGAGAAGTCTGAATTTAGAATGGCTGCTCAAAGCATATCAAAATTATAAAAATCCTCAGCAGGATTTCTTTTTGAAGAATCTTTTCTTCGATACATTAGCAGGAAGCGATGAATTAAGAAAACAAATCGTTGCCGGAAAATCTGAATCTGAAATCAAGTTGTCTTGGAAAGCCGATCTTGAAAAATTTTCAAAAATCAGAAGTAAATATGTGATTTATGAAGAATAAAAAAAATGTCAACTGCTAAACTTACAGTTGACATTTTTTTATGTTTTTTCTCAATCAAAATTCTGCGGTGGGTTTTTATCATCTTTCCCTTTATTTAAAATAAAAAGTCCGATAGATAGACCAATAACTCCTGCAAAAGCGGTCATGAGTGCACGCTGCAATTTATCTGCTTCCTGATTTCCCAAATAATTCATCAAAAATAGAATTGCAAAAGTAATAACCGATATGATAATGTGGTTTCTTCCGAATAATTTCATATCACTTTAATTTATAAGATATCATTACCCCTCCTCTGTATGGGAGGATTTCGCCACTCCGATTATTTCCTTCTGCAACATCGTATCTTTTTCCTGTTTCACGATCGTAGCCTTTGTAAAAATCCTGGGATGTACCTACCGTTCCATAAATATCCATGTTTAATCTGTCTGATAATCTGAATTGGTAACCGGCTGTAATTCCAAATAAAACAGAATATCCTTTTTGATATAAATTTGACTTTGTAAAAACTTCACCATTATCATTGATGTAATCACCATCACCCCAATAATTCCATTTTTGCAAAACAAAAGACGATGCAGCAACATTTGCTCCTACATACCATCCATTGAATGCTTCTTTAAAATAATACCTCCCTTCCGCAGAAACCGAGTAGTATTGTAACTCATGCCCTGCAAAAGATTTCCAAGGAGAGATAATAACATCACCTTGTAATGTGTATTTTGAGTTGAGTTGATATTCAAGGCCGGCATTTACAATTCCCACAGGGATAAACAAAGCGTTTGCTTTTATGCGCAGACCATTTTCTTTTTCAGAAACTTGTTCCTGAGCTGTCATTTTGCTCACAGAGGCTAATGCCAGGGCTGTTATGAAAATTTTGTACTTCAAAACCTTTTTTATTTGATTTTACTTAATAACTCTGTTGCTAAATTGGCATCTTTTCCAGATTGCAAAGCCATGTTTTTTGATAATTCAGCGAAGTTTTTTGCTAAGTCTCTGCTTCCTAAATTGTAATATATTTTTGCTAAAATATAGGTGTTTTCCGGAGTTTCACCACGCATGACCGATTTCTCCGCCCATTCTGCTGCTTTCTTTAACGAAGATTGTGTTTTGATATTGTCTGAAAAAATCCAGGCTGCTTTTAAAAGTTCGTTGGGTTCAAAAGAATCTGCGTTTTTATAATATTCTAACGCTGCTTTTTCGTATTCCGGGAAATTGGCATTTTGTTCGTAATACGCTAATTTGGTTTGATTTAATTTTAAAATCGCCACTTCTTTCCCAACTAACGGTTCAGCAGTTTTTAAAAAATAATCGTCGTTGATTTTTTTAGCTTTTTCGTCAATCGATTCTTGTACTACTTTGGCTAAAACCAATTGATTATTAAATTCGTTATAGTTTTCTTCAGGTAAAAATTTGATGATGTCTGCTTTTTGAGAAACAAATGTTTTGTAGTTGAGATCTTCTGTTGATTTTAAGAAATATAAAAGAAGACCAACATCGTCTTTCGTAAACTCGTCTGTTTTTTTTCTGTTGGAGAAGTATCTTTCAGAAGCTTGTTTTGCAAATTCGTAGTCAGCACTCGAATTTAGCTTCATAATGTTGATGAGAAAATCTTTGTCTTTTTCACCATTTGCAAACCGTTCTTTCAGCGAACCTTTTTTATTATTTGGAGAATTGATATCCTGAGCCATTGCTAAGAAAATACCTTCTTCCATATATCCATAGTTTTGTGAAACCAATTCGCCGTCACCATTCAAAAACAAATAAGTAGGATAGGAGCGAACGCCAAATTTCTGCGCAACCTCTCTTCCTTCACCTTTTTCCATGTCAATTCTCGCATTGACAAAATTTTTATTATAAAAATCGCCTACAGATTTTTTGGTAAAAACATTTTTTTCCATCATCTTACAAGGGCCACACCAGGCAGCATATGCATCAATAAAAACAAGCTTGTTTTCTTTCTTAGCTTTTGCTACAAGATCTTTAAAAGGAAGATCCTGAAACTGAATTTCGTCCTGAGCAAAACCAAATATGGTGATAAAAATAAATAATCCGGAGATAATATTTTTCATTTTCAAATAAAAATTTTTAATAAGCGAAGATACTTAATTTTGACTGATAAGAATTGTTAAAAATATGTAAAAGTGTAAAAGCAATTTTGCATTTTCCATGTAATTGCTGATAAAAAAATCCCTTTCTAAGTGAAAGGGATTTGAGTTAGTATTTGTTGTGCTTAATTTTTAATGACTTTTTTTATTAGTATTCCTTTTTCTGTATTTACTTTAAATAAAAATACTCCTGAAGAATTACTGTGGATCGTAAGCTTTGTACTTTGATTGTTGATGCCGATTTGTTTCTGAATAATTCTTCCCTGTATATCATAGACTTCAATAGAGGAAATTTTAGAATCTGCATTAATATTTACCTCTCCATTTGTCGGGATCGGGAATATTGCAATTGAATTATCAATCTTAGCTTCTACTGTCTGCAGTACACTGCCACTTTCAATTGTAGTAATGGCATCGTTGGTAACAATTGGGAAATTATAATCGAAATAAATATTAGCTTTATTATTGACATTGTCTCCTGATGCTAATGTATTCTTAGATAACATTTTCATCAGAATATTTCCGTGACCTCCGTTTCCTAAATTGGCATATTCCATGATAAACTCTACTTTATTATCTTTCACTCTGGTATAAACCTGATGAGAGGCATTTTGTAGCTGAAGAGTGGAAATATCAAAATCGTTGGGATCAATATCCATTTCAACAACAATATTGGTTGCAGGAGCTGTACCGGTGTTTTCAAAATTAACAATATAGTGAAGGTATTTTCCTACCATAGATTGTGGAATAGAATTTCCTTCTATACAAACAATGTCATTAGGATCAAAAGAGTTTACTACTGTTTGTTTATAACTGAAACTATTATCTTCAGGCTTAAAGTCTCCTGCAAGAGGATTTACGACAGCTGAAAAATTTAAAATATCTCCTGAGTTCACCGGATTTGTTGGATGAGTGGGAGTATTTATTTTAAAAATAATTTCTGAAGCTGTATTAGCATATGGTTTTAGATTAGAAAAATTGAATGTTATCTGATTTCCGACAATTGATGCATATGGTAATACAGAAGACATGAAAGTCATCTTTGAGCTGTCAAAGGTAAGAGTTACATTTCCTGAAAGGGTAGTGTTACCTTTGTTTCTCCACATCAGCTTGTATTTTGCATCAAAACCGGGTGTTGCATTCGTTTCGGGAGCGATCACAACTTCCAGATCATTGGCGTTCCCATTTTTTGTTACGCAGATATTTTGAGTGAAAATATTATTATTGTTATTTGGGAAACTTGTCGTAAAAGTAAAAGGTGTTACAGTGAAAAGTGTCGGATTCTCAGGTTCTGCGGTCACAGTAAAGGTTCCAGCCGGAGTATAAAAATCGTACTTGCCGTTGTTTTTCACAAAAGTTTCTCCTGTTGAAGTTCCGTCATTAATTTTCAATTTCATGTGTTCGAAAAATTCGTCATTGGTAGCTATATTATAATTTTTCAGATGAAGAAAAGCCTGTTCTTTATTTCCCTTTTTATCAGAAATTTCAGAAAGCAGTTTTTCACAGTTCATAACAGCTTCGGGTAAATCGAGATCTCTGGAAATTTTCAGACTTTTATTAACAAAATCAGAAGATCGGTTAAGATCATTTTCATTAAAATAAATTCTTGCTAAAAATAAATAGGTATTTGATAATCCAAATTGATTCTCAGTGCTTTTACATATTTCTTCTGCTTTTAGCAAGTAATTTTTTGCAGTTTTAAGATCTTTTTTAACGACATAATACTGAGAAATATTATTGTATAATTCTCCCATGCCCCTTCCATTCGGACTTTTCTGAAATTCTTTTAAGCTTTCATCAAAAAACTGTTTGGCTTTTACCAGATTATTTTCAGTCAAATAGATCAAACCTATATTAGAGCATGAGACGGCAAGATTGGGATCTTTTATTTCTTTTTGAATCTTATAAGCTTTAAGGTAATAATTCAATGCCTTTATGTCATCATCAATTGAATCATAGATCACTCCGATATTATTGTAGATTTTTGAAAGTTGGACTTTATTATCAATACTTTCATAAAGCTTCATTGCTTTAAAATCATTTTCCAGAGCTTTTGCATAATTATTCTGTTCAGAATAAACAATTCCTTTGCTTCCGAATACTTTTGCCAGAGCTTCCTTGATTATTTTGTCATTTTGGTCTAGTCCAGAAAGTATTTTTTCGGATAGATTAAAATATTTAAGGGCATCATTATAATTTCCAAGAATAATATAAGATGTTCCCAAATTCTGAAGCGCTTTTGCTTCCTCTTTTTTATTATGTATTTTTTTTGCGTTTACCAGTGCTTTATGAGCATACTTTTGCATGGCATCAGGATCAGAATTCTTGTAGGCATCAGAAATTGTATTCAGAAGCTCTGTTTTTAGAGAAACATCTGTGGTCTGATATAAAGCATGAATCAGAGAATCTACACCGGTATTTTGTGCATGGATAAGAAATAGTGATAGTGTGAAAATAAGGACGTAAACTTTTTTCATCATTTGTGTTAAATTGAGAGCAAATTTAATTAAAATATGAAAAAATAAAAGAATGAATGAGGAAACTATCTTTTTGAATTAGAATTTGATCTTCAAATTTTTTAACATAATAAAAATGCTTCTAATTACATGAACGATTTTGAAAAATAATTTTGTTAAAAGTGTGGTATATTGTATTTTTGAAGATTCCTCTAACTCCTCTAAAAAACGATATGAAGAAATTTTATTATCTATTTCTAATTTTCTTTTCTCTGCATTTATTTTTTGCACAAAATCTCAAGTTAGAAGCGACCATCGACAGCAATATTATAGCTGCTACATCTGTAGATGATTTAAAAGAAAGAGAAAAACGTTTACTTGATTTGAAAACAGAATCTGAGAAGCTGAAATATAATGATGGAATTTTAGAAAGTGGTGATGATTTGATGCTTTTGTATATTGATCAGAGCAGATATAATGAGATGATATCTCTTGGCAGACAACTGATAGAATTTGGAAAAGACAAAAGAGATAAGCACGGTTTTATTTCCAATATATACCGTAAAATGGGCTTAGCATTAGGATACATCGGGCTGGATGACGAAAGTATGAATCACTATGACGAAGCAATAAAGCGTACTAGAGATATTGTGGACAGTGACAAGCGTAATTACATTCTTTCATTGTGTTACGTCAACAAAATAACCTACTTTAACAATAAAAGATATGAAAATAAGAACCTCAGAGATTCAATTTTGGTTAATCTTAGCAAAAGTAACAGGGCATTATTTAAAATAAAAAACAACAGCAAGACAATATCTGCTGATCTGAAATATGACTCATTTATTTTAAATAATATAAGATTAGGTATTTTCTATCTGGAGCAACCAGAAGTAAAAGGAAGCTTGCAATTAGCCGAACAATATCTTATGGAGGCTCTTGCAGTGTATGAAAGTGGTATATATAGAACAAAAGAGTTTACTAACGTCATGTTGCTCAATCAGATCAGCTGGCTCTATATGGAAAAGAAAGAACCTCAGAAATCAATCGATTTCGCCAACCGTGCTCTGGAACTCGAAAAGAAATACAGAGATCCTTATCACAGGGTGGAGTCTTATGAATTTCTGGCAAACGGATATATGGAAAAAGGAGATAAGGAAAAATCTAAATTCTTTATGGATAAATATTCTTTTCTAAAAGATAGTCTCGCTATTGTAGATAAGAATAATGCGGACACCACTGTAAAAAAAATAGTAAAAGAAGTAGATGAAGAGCATGAAGAAAATTCAAAGCTACAACTTATTATAACTGCGATACTCATAGGAATCGCTTCAATAGTGACTGCAATACTTTGGAGACGCAGAAACCGCCAGATGCTTAAAAACTACGAACTGCTGAAAAGAAAAATGGAAAATAGTGAAAAACTTTTTCAAAATTTAAACTCTAAATCTGGAAATAGCAGTAAGAGCACTGATGAAAATATTCTGATATCCATTAAAAACAGAATCAACCCTGAAACGGAGGTGAGAATCCTAAATGACCTTGAAGTTTTTGAGAAATCTGAAGCCTACCTTACCAAGGATTTTACCACAACAGTGTTGGCTAGTCAGCTAAATACCAATCCGAAGTATCTTTCTGAAGTAATAAAAAACAACAAAGCACAGAATTTTAGCGATTATATTAACACACTGAAAATTAATTATATCGTCACCAAGCTTTATCATGAGCCCAAATACAGAGATTACAAAATAAGCTATCTTGCAGAAGTCTGTGGTTATGCATCTGCTCAGGTATTTACCATAGCTTTTAAAAAAGTAAATGGGGTAACACCCTCGTATTTTCTTCAAAAACTAAAGGAAGAAAGTACTTTCTACTAAGATTTTTAATACGAATTTTCTTTTGACCCATTAATTAGCTTCTTTATTGCGTTCTTCATATGTGCGCATTAGGAAGATCACTTTATTTTTAACCAAAATTAAGGTTGAATAATCATATCCATATCGTAGAGTCACTTTGTTGTGTCATAAAATTGAATTATTAAAACTCAAATAGAAATTTAAAGCAGAGCTAAAATTTATTTTAAATTAGTTATGTAATTTATTTCAAAAAGTTTTGACTTAAAGTTATCTCTCTAAAGATATAAAACTATTGTAAATTTCTACAAAAGTTTATGATTTAAAACAACTGTAATCAAGTTGAATTTTTTATTTAAATTTTTGAAATCTCCTCTAAGTAATCTTTTCTTCTCCAAATACTCAATAACGATTATTGAGATTAATCAAGAAAATTCATATACAACTTATTCGGCAAATTTTCAACGTTCATCCAAGACTTATGATATTTTCATCATAATCATAATATTTTGATTATCAGTATTACTTAATTGTAAATAATTAAAATATTGAATGATTACCGCAAAGATGAAATCCATGTTTTTGCCCTTAGCGTATATCATAGTATTATTGTGTCAATTGTGATACAGATACACTGTATTTTTCTAAATGAGAAAATATAAATTATAAAGTGGAGATGTGTTAAGCATTAATGTGATTGCGTTCAGAATATACAGAATCAAATCATTATCATCAAAAATATATGAGGTGATAATATTCAAAATCTTTGTTTTTTTACAATTTATGCAATTTATTTAAGATTTATGCTTGCCATCAGTTATTAAATACTTCTCGCTTTAAGTTGTATCATATAATTAAATAATTTAATCAAAACTAAGCTAAATGCTTTTTTTGAAACATAACTAATAATTCCATGGTAAACAATAATTTATGATGAAATTATATTTTTTGTTCCTCATTCTTTTTCCTTTCCATCTTTTTTCTTTGCGAGATTATTCGCTGGGCGAAATAAATGTTTATAAAAACCTGAAGATCGTGTCGGAGGTATCAAGTATGATTGAAAATAAGAAAGATTTTAAATCGGTTTTCAGTAGTAAAATATACAGTGATGCCTTTATTTCGAATTTTCTTTTTGAATATGATTTAGAATTGAGACATTCAAAATTAAATGAGCATAATAATGAAGATTTTAAAACTTCCACGAAATTAAAAACAGAAGTTGGAGATAATGATAAGCGGAATTTTGTTCTGGCAAAATATTATCAAAAATCACTGGAATATTTAATCAATAAAAAAATCGAAAAAGGAAGATCCAAAGATTCTATTCTGTTGTGTTTGAACAAGAGTAGCGAAGCGTTGCATAAAATTAAAGACAATAGTAAGACAGTAACCCCTGACCTTAAATATGATGCGATTATTCGAAATAATATTCTATTTGGGATTTTCTATCTGGAACACAAAAATCTCACAGAGAACTTGGGTGTTGCAGAAAAATACCTTATGTATGCTCTTCGAATTTGCGAAACTAAGAAGTATAAATTTAGCTCCTCAAACTATGTTGTCTTACTGAATCAATTGGGGAGGCTCTACCTTGAGAAAAAAGAATTCAAAAAATCAATTGTTTTTGTTAAACGGGCTATAGCTTTGGAAAAACAATACTATGACCCCTATCACAGAGTAGAATCCTTAAAATTACTTACCAATAACTATTTACAGATCGGAGATAAAGAAAGATCTAAATAACCTGAGTTCGGGTTAAGCGAAGTTTAAAAAAAGTTGACCGTCATTTACTTTTTGTAAGTTTAATGACGGTTTTTTTGGAAAGAAACAATACGCAGTCAGCCCTCCCAAAACATTCATCATAAAGTTGTTCACGCTTCGATGTCTGGTGTGTTCCACTTGGCAATGGTTTTTTAATTCATCATTTATGGTTTCAATAATCGCTCTTTTTCTGAGCAAAATCTTGTCTTCCATCTTCATTATATGATTTTTCATATTTTTTCTAAGCTTGGTAAACACTTGAATACCATCTGCAAAAAGCATCTCCCACAAAGCTTTTGAAAGATATCCTTTGTCTGCAAATAGTTTCCCAAAAAGTTGCTGGGTCATTTTTTTAATGTGTTTCAGATTTCTGTCATCCACATTTCCTTTCGTAAGATAAAAGGATAAGAGTTCACCTTTTTCATTACAGACCAAATGCAACTTAAATCCATAAAACCAGCCCATTGAAGACTTTCCTCGTTCTGCCAAACCTTTGAAAACTTTATGGTTGTGTATTCTTTGATTTCTGCAAACTTTCAAAGTAGTGCTGTCCATAAAACTAATTCCTGTGCATTTTCCCAAGCATTTTTCTTTTAGAAACAAAGCAAAAACCACAAAACTTCTTTGCTGGAGTTCAATAAATCTGTTGTAGGAAAGGGGTTTTAGGAAATAAGTCTTTCCAATAACCACAAACTATTTGCTGGTAATAATGTTTAAAAGTTTTATGAGCTCCCAAATGAAAACCAATCATAATGGTGATCATTTCAGAATCTGACATTAGAGAGGCTCTGTTTCTTCTTTTCTTGCTATGGCAGAGTGCTTCAAACTTCATTTTTTTAATTTGAGCATCAAACTCTTTACAAAAATCATCTATTTGTACAAAAATTTTTATAATTTGGTCTTTCAAATTCATAGCAGTAATTCGTTTAAATATTTGAATGTCAGAAACTTAAATATACGAATTATTGCTTTTTTGTACAAATTTTATTGATGTTCTTATCCCGAACTCAGGTTAAATATTATCTTGAGAACTACACTTTTCTTAAAGACAGTATTGCAATCGTAGATAAAAGCAATGCAGACAAGATCGTAAAAAAACTTTTGACTGAGGCTAATAATAAACATCAAGAAGATTATAATAAACAGCTTATTTACATGGTTACTTTTCTAGCAATTGTTTCCATAGCTATGATTTTTTTTTGCATGTGGAGAAATAAATTTTTGAATAAAAATTATGGCCAGTTAAGAAATGAGTTTGAGAACAATAAAGTGTTTATTCAGAACGATACGGAAATCGATAAAAATAATACTAGTGATGACAGTAGACAGACATTAAATAAAAATAGAATAAACACCGAGACAGAAACGAGAATACTTAATGAGCTTAAAGCTTTTGAGAATTCGGAAGCTTTTCTCGAAAGAGATCTTACCACTACCGTTATAGCAAATCTTCTGAATACCAATCCTAAATATTTGTCTGAAATAATAAAAAAAAACAGAGAACAGACCTTTAGTGAGTATATTAATAATCTGAAAATTGATTATATCGTGTACAAGCTGTACAACGAACCAAAATACAGAGATTACAAGATAAGCTATCTGGCAGAAGTCTGTGGTTACTCTTCTGTCCAGGTGTTTGCAATTGCCTTTAAAAAAGTACATGGTGTAACGCCATCTGATTTTTTACGGAAACTGAAAGAATAAGTCTACAAAATTGAAATTGTATTAACCTATTTTATTTTTAAAGCAAGGGCTTGTTGAACCTGTAAAACAACATATGATAGTATTTGTTTTTTCTCAAGTAGACGTCTGAATTGTCTAAAGTATTTCTTCTCAGACTTTCATGTAGATAAAGAAATGAATTTTTATAATGAAAAATATTTTGTGGAAATAGGAGTCTTTACATCTTTTTGATTAAAATAATATAGATTTTTTAGGTTTATGATTTTGATTTTTTTTGTTTTTTTAAATAAACGGGCTTTTTGTTTGTAAAATTATCATTTGTAATATAATAAAGTTACGAAATGTTTATTGATAGTATTGTATAGCGTGTTTTTGAATAAATTTTAAAATTAAAGCTTAGTTTCGGAATATTTGTAAATAGTTGATATTCATGTGTTTTTAATTGTAAAATAAACATGATTGAAGGATTCCCGAATTGATTAATTGTTATTTTTTGTTAAAATTAAATATCAGTGTAATATTGTACAGTTCAATAAAAGTTCCCTCTGTATTATTGAAACAGAATTAAAAAACTTTAGCTTATGATGCGAAAGAATTGCAACCCAATTTCCACTTATGTGATATCAAAATGTCTCACATGGAAATTGGGTCTTTTTTTTGCAATGCTTCCTATTTTATTTTCATCTCATCTTTTGGCTTCAGAAAACCCTTCATCAGAAACTGTTGTTTATGCCGAAGCAGATGTACCAGCTGAAATGGATTATGTTGAAAATCCTATACTGTATGTAAACGAAGGAACTACAGTATATGGTTTGGAGAACGTTTCTCAGAAAACATATTCTGAATCTCCTACAGAAAAAAAGTTAGTCAAGAAAAAGGCTAAAATTAAAGTTTCTGCAGTTTCAAAAACACATCACAAAGCAACGCAGCAAGATATCAAACCACCGAAAGCGATTGCTCCCATTTTTTCAAATCACGTTAAAGATGTTTTTAAAATATCCACTCACCAGAGTGGTATGGGGATGATTACTCCGCATCATTCTTTCAAAGTAGCTTTACTCAATGAGTTGGCTTATTTTTCTTTTCAATATTTTGTCAACACAAATTCATTATATATTAACTCGCCTTTTATTGCAGGAGGCGGTGCGAAGTTATTTCTTTTCACTCGGCCGCCTCCTCGTGGTTAGTTGTTACCAGAGATTGCAGATTTCTTTTTGTAGGTAATAAATGATATCTATGTATAACACTACAGTTATTCTGAGAATGACATGTGTATTTACAAGTATATTCCTACTAGATAGCATAAGAAATTTTACACGACAATCTTCTATTACCTTTTTATTATTAATTGTCAGAAAAGCTTACTCAATCACTTTATTTATTTGATGGTAAGTACAATATTTTAATGATCGCTTATTGACGATACGTTTACAACTTTCTATTAATAAAAAACCAATAATGAAAATAAGTTATTTTCTAAAACAGCTAAGTCGTATGTTGATAGCATCAGTCTTAGTTCTTTCTACCATAATAACTGTAGAAGCACAAGGGTTAAGCAAAAGCATATCACCCTCATCCATAATAGATGGCGGTACCGCAACCTATACGTTCACGGTAAACAACACCCAAACAGGAAGTGTTGCTTTATCTGGGATCAACTTTACAGATACTTTGCCGAGCGGTCTTCGTATTGCCGGTACACCCAATGTAGTAGTTACAGGTCTTACAGGAGGTACTACCACTGCGGCCGCAGGTGGTACATCTATAGCAGCATCCGGATATTCGATTGCAGCCAATACTGCAGCCACTATTACGGTGAATGTCACAAATGTCTCAGGGCAGACTAATACCAGTTGTGGCAGTAATCCGGCAGCGTTTACCAATACAGCAGCCAACATCAGCAACCTGAGTGGTAATCTTGCTAATAATGTAGGGAATATTTGTCTATTAGTAACAGATTATCCATTCGTTTGCCCACCAGCTCCTTATGCGGCGCAGCAGACTTGGTGGTTACCCAATGGGACTTCAAAAGTGAGAGTAGATTTCCAGACAGGGTCTCCGGTACTGAATAATCCTGCTACAGGGTTTTTAGGACAGGGTGCTGCAGGCGGTTTTGAAGGAAATGTTGCAGTAACAGATCCTACAAACGGAGCATTGCTTTTTGTAACCGATGGTGCCAGAGTGTATAAAGGCTCTACAGGAGTTTTGGCATCAGGAGCTCTTATTGGAGCGAACAATTCTACATCAGAGGCAGCAGCGGTAATACCAGACAGACAGGGGATTTTGGGTAGAAATTTCATCATTTTTGGAAACACTTCATTCAATACCGGAGGTACTTTAAACAGTGCGAAATATGATCTTCAGACCAATACAGTTTCAAATGTCACCTCCCTATTACCTGCAGGTACTGTTTATGCGGCATTAGAGGTAATACCGCATACCAATGGTACTGATTATTGGGTTTTGCTGTACACCAGCAATCAAAAAGTAAATTCTTATTTATATTCAGCAACCAGTGGGTTCAATCCCACTCTGGTTTCTTCAACTGATGTTCCTAATCTTGCAGGAACTACAGCTTCATTTATTGCAACAAGTACCTTTATTTCTTGGGATCCTAGAACTCCCGGGAAAGTTTTGATAACGAGACATAATAAAATAGGTTTAGCCAACTTCAATCCTACAACAGGAGCATTGGGGGTTTGGGATGTAAAAGTGACTGTAACATCAGGTACCACTGATGAAAGTACAGGTTCAGGATATTCAGCAGCATTGTCGCCAAACGGGAGATATATTTACTATGGGGAGTATGTGAGTGCAAGCAATATTACTCGTCTTAAATATTTTGACACGGTAAATAACACCACCACAACCCTTGACAGTACTGTGGGACCGCCTACAGGCATCAAAATAGCACCAGATGGAAGAGTTTACCGAATGGGTTATTCGGGAGGCGGAATCAATCAGCTGTACTATATCAATGCAAATGCAGACACACCGCCTGCAACCACAGGATCACAGGTACTCTTCAATACAGGAGGCAGAGAAATAAGTCTGCAGTTTCCCAACAATGTGTATTGGGGATGTTTCATCTGTAATGCAGGAAGTATAGCTCCGTCACTCTCAGGAACTATGCTTAATCCTGCTTGTCCGGCAACTACAGCAGACCTCAACAGTTTGCATAATGGCACAATACCGTCAGGCTCCACTCTTGTTTGGTTTACCAACAATACTCATACAGGTACAGCATACGCAACACCTAGTGCAGCAACAGCAGGTACATATTATGCATTTTATTATGACAGTGCCAATGTTTGCTACAGCCCTGCAAGCGCAGCGGTAGTAGTAAGTTTGCCAGACTGCACAGACAGTGATAATGATGGATATATTAATTCTGCTGATCTTGATGACGATAATGATGGTATTCTAGACGCCAGTGAGATGACCTGCCTTACCATCAATGCAGTGCAGCCTACACCAGCAGGAGCAACCAATTCATTTACGAATACAGGAAGTCCTTCTTTCGCTGCCACTTTTAGAGTTTCTACTGTACAGACTGCAGCATATACTTACGTGGCTAATATTTTCGGATACACCAATGTAA
The DNA here is from genome assembly GCF_020911865.1 of Chryseobacterium sp. C-71. NCBI lineage: Bacteria > Pseudomonadati > Bacteroidota > Flavobacteriia > Flavobacteriales > Weeksellaceae > Chryseobacterium > Chryseobacterium sp. C-71. Next base: position 1,223,633 of record NZ_CP087131.1, on the reverse strand, counting down.
CCTCTGTAGCAGCTCAGACCAATACAGGAAGTCCCATACTGACAGCAAGTTTTAATAGACCCGTTTATAGTTTAGATCTAGCATTAGATGATGTTGACGGATCAGAAACAGCAACGTTGAGATTTTATGATGCTTCAAATAACTTAATTCAGGGGTCTGTAGTACAGCAGTATGTCGTTTTCACGGGTAATCAGTTAAGCAGCGTTACTTACCCTTCAGGTCAAAGTATCTATGTAGTTGGAGGAGCTGCCGCAAGTACTACAGTACAGGCTTCATTACGAATTACCTTTCCGAAGACGATAGGGGTAAGCCGTATAGAATTTGAACAGGTTACTGCTTTGAATGGGACTTCAAATAGTGGACTGGTACTAATGAATGGTTGTGTGGATGTTGACACTGATGGCGATGGCATTTGGAACAGATTAGATTTGGACAGTGACAACGATGGTTGCGTAGATGCCATTGAGGGAGACGAAAATGTAACTCCATCACAATTACTAACAGCAGCTAGCGGTCTTTCCGTAGGGACAGGATCTACGGCGTCAAATCAAAATCTCTGTGCTACAAATACGTGTATTGATGCACAGGGGGTTCCTTCAATAGTAAACGCATTAGGGGCTGCAGATATAGGAAGTGACCAAGGACAGGGTGTAGGCACTTCGCAGTTTGCCCTTCTTACGCAGTGTGCGAGTTCTGTAAACTGTAATAAACCGGGAACTACAGGTACTGCGCTTCCTACAAAGGTGGGGATTATTACCAAAGCCAGACCTGCAGCGGGATGGCCTCAGAATGTACCTGGCGGAACAGTTGTTTGAGATTACCGTTCCGCTTGGCGTTATCAAATATTATAAAGAAAACCTGAAACAACTGATGACGCCTGAAAATGTTGAAATTCCGAAAGGATTGGAAGCGACGGGAAATCGGGGTGTTATTTATAAAGAACCTTTCGGGCCGACTTTGGTCATCGGACCTTTCAACGCTCCGGTTTTATTACTGCTCGATCCTGCGATCGCTGCTTTGGCAGCTGGAAATCCCGTGATTCTGAAACCGGCGAACACTACACCTACTGTGGCTGCACTTTTTCAGGAATTGATTCCTAAATATTTTGAACCTGAAGCCGTAAACATTGTTACAGGCGGAAGAGAAGAGATTACTTCACTTCTGGAGCTGCCTTTCGATTTTATTTTCTTCACAGGAAGTTCGAATGTAGGAAAGGTGGTTATGCGTGCTGCCGCAGAAAATCTCACCCCAATTATCCTTGAATTAGGCGGACAAAACCCAACGATTGTGGACGAAACTGCTAATCTTGATATTGCCGTCGACCGCATTGCGTGGGGACACAATGCGATTTCCGGGCAGTGGTGCATCGCTCCGGGATATGTTTACGTCCACGAAAGTATTGCCAATGAATTTATCGAAAAACTGAAAGCATCCATCCGGAAAATGTATGGAGAAAATCCACAGGAAAGTCCGGATCTGGCGAGAATGATTAGCGAGCACGATGCCGAACGGGTAGCTTCCTACATTATTCCCGAAAAGGTGGTAATTGGCGGAAGGTACGATGTTGCATCAAGATATGTAGAACCTACTGTACTTTATCCGAGCACCTGGGACGACCCGGCTTTGCAGCAGGAGGTTTTCGGGCCAGTACTGCCAGTGATGGCTTATTCTGATTTGAAAGAAGTAACCAACATTATCAAAAGAAAATCAAAATCTTTAGCAGCTTATATTTTCAGTAAAAACCAGAATAATATTGACTATTTCTTGAACTCTGTTTCTTTTGGTGGTGGTTGCATCAATCAGACCAATCTGCACTGCTGGATAGACAGCCTTCCGTTTGGCGGAGTGGGGTATGCCGGAATGGGTAAATATTACGGCAAAGCAGGTTTCGATGCATTGAGCAATACCAAGGCAATGCTTGTGGGCAATCCCGATTTGGAGCTGGATGTTTTTCCGCCCTATGAAGGAAAAGATATTGGAGCATCGCTAAGTCTGTTCAGTTCTTAACAAAATTAATTCAATTAAATTTTAACTATGATTACCAACGTATTAAGAATCAAGCCTTTCAATGACAAAGAAGAGGCTACGCTAGACTGGATGCAGAAAATGGCGGCAAAAGCAGCTGAAATGGCAGGATATATAAAAACAGAAATTGTTGAAACCAACCGCAGGGTTACTGAAAAAGAATTTTTAACGATTCTGCAGTTTGATACCAGAGAAAATCTATCGGTATGGGAAAACTCCACTTTCAGAAAAGAACAGATGATGTGGGCAGAAGATAACCTTGCAGATATCAATAACACGCCACTTTTTGAAGAATTTGGTGTATATCAGGAAAGCGGTCCGGGAGAACAGCGTCATCCGAACCGTTTCAAGGTTTATCTATTGGCAGTCTGTGTTATTTTCACTTTAATCAGCACCCTTGCACAGTATGTTCTGATGCCATTGGGGAAATTCCTCGGTACGCCGCCACTGCTGATAATTCTTCTGAATGTGGCAACCTTGGTTGCTATTGTAAGCTTTGTGGTGATGCCGTTTCTTATCAAAAAGCTGTATAGATTTTTGGTTTAATCTTTCCGCCAGAATTATTAAAAATAAATAAACAGATGAAAAAAACGATACTATTATTTTCGATGCTCTTTTGTATTCTCAATGTACAGGCACAACAGAATACAGAGCCAGTAAAACCTGTGGCAACTACAGCTGCAGCTCCTCAGCCTGCGATTCCGATTGAGTTTGTTCCGGGTTCGGACAGGTTTTATTTTCAGGCGATTATTTCAAGGGATATCCCGGAGACCAAAGGAAAACTTAGATTTATATCTGTCACCAACTATGCGACGGAGTATAAAAATGACAACGCCCGTGATAACGACTTTACATCGGTTAATATCGTCAGTTACAAATTAGGAAAACATATTGGTGTGGGTCCGTCTGCAGCAAATGTTGCAGGATTGGGCTGGATTCCGAGTGTCGGATTTCAGTTCGGGTGGAGAAAATCTTCTTGGTCATTGATTTTCAATCCGGCAATCAGTATCAATAAAAATACGAATACCAACAACGTTTTGGTCGCTGAATACTTCCCTGAAATTTCTAAAAATCATAAGTGGAGATTGTATGCAAGATTTCAGGCGCTTTATATTTATGATTTTAAAAATGATATGCATTCGAGAAGTCAGTACTTCGCAAGAATCGGTGTTTCTTACAAACAGTTTACCATCGGAGCGGCAGTAAATTACGATTATTACGGAGCCTCCAAAAGAGAAAAACGCAACTTCGGACCTTTCCTGAGAGTGACACTGTAAATCAATGATCCAATTGATAACTAAGATGATGATTCAGAAAGTTTTAGTATTTACTTTATTGCTTGGTCTAATGAGTATTTCTGCACAGGAATCTAAAGAAAATTCGCTAAAAATAAGTGGATCTGCAGAAGTGTATTATCAATTTGACACTAATAACCCGGAGAATAATACTCGTCCGGGTTTTGTCTACAGCCATCATCGCAACAATGAAATCAATATCAATCTGGCCTTTATCAAAGCCAATTATGAAACCGAAAATCTGCGGGCAAATTTAGCTTTGGCGACCGGAACATATATGAATGCCAATTATTCTGAAGAACAGGGTGTTTTGAAGAATATCTATGAAGCCAACGTTGGCTTTAAAATTTCAAGGCATAAAAATATCTGGATAGATGCCGGAGTTTTTCCTTCTCACATTGGTTTTGAAAGCGCAGTTGTAAAAGACAACTGGACTTTGACGAGAAGTATCGCCGCAGAAAATTCGCCCTATTTTGAAACCGGCGCTAAAATTACGTACACTACCGACAGTGGAAAATGGTTAATGAGCGCTTTGGTTGTCAACGGTTGGCAGCGCATTCAACAGGTTGATGGCAACAGCGTTCCCTCTTTTGGGCACCAGCTGACGTATACACCAAATGAAAAACTGACCCTTAACAGCAGTTCATTTATAGGAAACGACAGACCAGACAGCATACGACAGATGCGGTACTTTCACAATTTGTACGGAATTTATAAGATCAATAAGCAATGGGCGGTGAGAGCGGGTTTTGACATTGGTGCTGAGCAAAAAACTAAAGGAAGTGATTCTTATAATATTTGGTATACCCCGGTTTTGATTGCCAAATATTCACCGACAGAAAAATTCAGTATTGCCGCAAGAGGTGAATATTATCATGACAAATATGGTGTCAAAATAGCCACAGGAACCGAAAATGGCTTTCAGACCTTCGGGTATTCTCTGAATGCGGATTACCAAATTTTGCCAAACCTGCTTTGGAGAACGGAAATCAAAAATCTCAACAGCAGAGATGCCTTATTCATGAATCGAAATAAAGAATTTGAAAGAAATAGTTTTACAACGGTGACTTCTTTGTCAGTTTATTTCTAAACTTAAATCCAAAAATTTTATGCAATCTTTTTTACTATTTTCAAGAATAATAAATATGAAGTGCTGCTTGCTGCATTGCTTCTGCATCTTTTGTAGGTATTTTAGTTACCCATATAGAATTTTATCAGGAAGTTCTTTGGCCTGTGAATATGGCTATTCTGGGACTTGCAAGCATCTGTATTTTTTCAGAGAAAGGTAAAGCTAATGTGATTATAAGAAATATTCTTATAATTTTGGAAGTGTATTGCCATTGCTTTCTTTTTGTCAATAAATTATTGGTTTGGGTGAATTTTTAACAAATCTAAAAAAATAGTTAATTACTTTAATATCTAAAGCGTAAATTCTAGTGATATTGAATTACTCCTCAATTAGATGTTCATTTTGGTCGTCTTTTCTATGAATAAAAACTAAAAGCAAATAATTTTTTAAATAAAAAAATAAGGAAAAGTAATTTTTGTCTTTGAAAGTCTGTGTCTTAGTAAAATTAGGTAATCAAATATGATGTTTTTTTTGCAAAAATTAAAAAAAGACATATATTTGCACAAGTAAAAATGACAGCAGAAATTTTTCTCAATTTATTTTTTAAAATAAAATTGATCCGGTAGTTCAGCTGGTTAGAATGCCGCCCTGTCACGGCGGAGGTCGCGGGTTCGAGTCCCGTCCGGATCGCAACTACAATATCAAAGTAGTGCAAAAAGCTTTAAAACATATGTTTTAAAGCTTTTTTTTGTTTCGTGTATTGGTAATGATTCAGGACTCAATACTGATCAATTCCAAAACTTGGGGACTAGGCAAAAAGTTTGTATAATCTAAAGAGGAAAAACGTTCTGTCTTTTACACCTTTAAACTAAACAATACAATAATTAGTAAAGATTTATCAGCTACGAATTGATTTTTATTTAAAAACAACTACAAACACCAAATTAGTAAAACTCATGGTAAAATCTAATTGAATGTCTCACTGATTTCATCAATATTAAAATTTTTATATTGGAAGTAAATATGTGAATGGAAATCATTTATTTTTCTGAGCATTTCCAAGAGTTCATTTTTTTCGTTATTTTCAAGTTTTCCGGCAAGAATTTTTGACGTCATATTCACTTTTTCTACGGAACGATGAAAAAAATCTTTACCTTTTTCGGTAAGATTCAATCTTTTACTTCTTTTATCCTCCAAATCATTTTTTTCTTCAATTAATTGATGCTCCAGAAGTCTTTTGATGATTTGCGTTCCGGTTTGTTTCTCGTGGCCGTTTCTTTCAATGAGTTGAATTTTAGTCAAATTCGGTTCGTCTTTCAGTCGGTAGAGATACGTAAATTCTTCGTTTGCAAGCTCAGGAAAATCAGCCAATCCTTTTCTGATAAGCTGTTTAGAATATCTTCCCAAAAGTAAAACCTGTTTGCAGATCTCATTTTCCGTAAAAGAAACCTGATGCTGTTCATTTTTAAAAAGTTGAGTCGGGCTTTCCTTTCTGTATTTTTTATCATTCATCCAAATACGGAAATCCTCAACCGTATAATGAGGTTTGTAAGCTTCAGAATTTTCAAATTCTTTAACCTGATGCAGCAAATCAATGAAAAAATCAGTATTCATAGCGCAAATTTAATCTAAGTATTTTAAATATTTTTTATAATCTAATAAAGAGGTTTAAGAATATAAATCCTCCAACTCTCCAACCCTAAAACTCTCTAACTCTAAAGCTTAACACTTCCCATTCCGCCATCAATTCCAAAAACCTGTCCTGTAATCCACGAAGATTTATCCGAAACAAGGAAAGCCGTCATTTCCGCAATTTCTTCAGCCGTTCCCACTCTTTGCAACGGATGTCTTTTTGCTGAAGCTTCTCTTTTCTCTGGTGTTGCCAAAAGCTGTGATGCTAAATTCGTGTCCGTTAAAGAAGGTGCAATTGCGTTCACCCTGATTTTCTGAGCCGAAAATTCCGCCGCCAGACTTTTCGTAAGACCTTCCACTGCATTTTTACTCGCCGCAATAGAAGCGTGAAAAGGCATCCCCAGTTTTGCCGCAACGGAACTGAAAAGCACAACAGAGGCACTTTCCGACTTTTTAAGATTCGGCAACAGTTTTTGAATAATTTTAACCGCTCCCAAAACATTGATCTCAAAATCATTTTTAAAATCATCTACAGAAAGTCGGTTAAAAGGTTTTAAATTAATGCTTCCCGGTGCATAAACCAATCCATCCACCACTTCAGGGAAAGTAATTTCATCTAAATTTCCGGAAAGAATATCCATTGGATGAAATTCAATATTCGGATGACTCAGTTCAGGATTTTCCGTTCTGGAAATTCCGATGATCCTGTTATGTTCTGCAAGAATTTTTGCCGTTGCTAATCCGATTCCCTTTCCGCAACCGATGATGACTATATTTTTCATAATGATTTATTTTTAATTTTTTGAACATGATGTTTACTACGTTTTCATTTTGAGACACTTCGACAGGCTCAGTGTGACATCTCTAATACTATTCGTTTAACTATCTCTTAATTGTCAGGCTGAGCTTAGTTTATCCTGAGTCTGACGAAAGAAAGTCTCTATTTACAAAGCTTTTTTGCTCTTTTGAAGAACTTTATTTCCAAACAATTCTTTTGTGCCTTTTGCGGCTAAATCAACTACCTTTTCGAGATTTTATTATTGCTGATGATTCTCTGTCTGCTGCATTTAAAGCGATCGATCGCTTCGCTTCTTTTCTTCAGATGTTTCTGGCTTATTCCCGAATTCACTCTTTTTCTCCAAAGCTTAAAACTCGATTCTTTAAGTTCTGAGCGCATAAGTTCAATTACTTCTGATTCACTTATTCCAAACTGAAATTTTATCGCTTCAAATGGCGTTCTGTCTTCCCACGCCATTTCGATGATTCTGTCAATTTCTTGTATGTTGAGGTTTTTATTCATTTTTTAAATTTTATCGTGAAATCCTTCGACAAGCTCAGGATGACATCTCTAATACTAACTTTTACTTTGCGTTGTCAGGCTAAGCTTAGTTTATCCTGAGCTTGACGAAGGAAAGCCTCTATTAACAAAGCTTTTTTGCTCTTTTGAAAAAACTTTTTACCAATCAATTCTTTTGTGTCTTTTGTGGTTAAAAAATCATTTCAGATTTTCAATAAATTCCTTTGCAGTTTTCAAATGCTGTTTTCGTTTTTCTTCAGGCATTTTCTCCAGTGTTCTCAGCATCATTCCCAATCTTGGATTTTTGGGAAAAAAATCTTGATGGTCATTAATAAAATTCCAGAACAGCGCATCCCATTGTTCCGCCCAATCTCCGTCAGGATAATCACTCATTTTTTTAATATAATTGCTTCCGCTGATGTACGGTTTTGTGCTCATCTTTCCGCCGTCCGAAAAACTGCTCATTCCATACACATTCGGAACCATCACCCAATCGTAGGAATCGATGAACATTTCCATAAACCATTGGTAAACTTCATGAGGATTGAACTGGGCAAGATTCATAAAGTTGGCAAAAATCATCAGTCGTTCGATGTGATGTGCATAACCGGTTTTCAGGATTTTCTTAAGCGAACTGTCAATCGGACGGATTCCCGTTTTGGCGGTGTAAAAAGATTCCGGAAGTTTTTGCTTATGTTTCCAGTAATTTTTATTCCGCTGATACGTTCCCTGATAAACATAAACCCCGCAAACAAATTCTCTCCAACCCAAAATCTGCCGCACAAAACCTTCCAGAGAATTCACCGGAATATCGTTGTTTTTTGCAAATGAAATCGCTTTTTCCAAAACATTTTCAGGTGTTAAGAGCCCGACATTCATTAACGGAGAAAGCACGCTGTGATGCAGAAAATGTTCCTTTTCCACGATGCTGTCCTCGTAAATGCCAAATTCCAGAAAACGGTTTTCCAGAAACTGTTCCAGCCATTGTTTCGCTTCCTTGAAGGTAGTCGGGTAGAGCTGTTCATCCGTAAGCGTTCCGTAATTCTTGGCAAAATGCTTTTCGGCGTATTGTTTTGCTTCCTCGTAAAATTCATTGTTTTTCGGAAAATGAATTGCGGGCGCTTTTTTATTTTTCGGATATTTTTTCCGGTTTTCGGTGTCGTACGTCCATTTTCCGCCCAAAGGTTTTCCCGCTTTCATCAGGATATTTCGGGTAATTCTCTGCTGCTTATAAAAATCAGTCTGATGATAGGCTTTTTTACCTTCAAAATAATCTTTCAGCTCTTCTTTGCTGTTGATGAAAAGCGGACTATCCAAAATTTCGAGTTCCAGTTTTGTTTCTTTTAATCTTTTTTCCAGCCAATTGTCGCAAACATCTGTTGTCTTTATCGTTGTAAAACTATCTTTTTCAAGCTTCGGAATTAAATTTCTGATGTCCGAAAATTTCGATGAAATTTCTATATATTCAACTTCAAAACCTGTCTTTTTTAATTCATTTTCATAAAATTTCATTGTTGCACGGTGAAACGCAATCTTCTGTTGATGAAATAAATACTGCTTAAAAAACAGAAATTCCTCTATCAAAAATACAGGCTGACTTTTATCCAGATAATCCATATCCTCAAAAAGCTGATGCGGAAAAATCAGTTGGGCGGTATGTTTTACTGTTTTAGCCATAATTTTATGAATTCTTGGTTAGAATCGTACATTTCTGCCTGTTTTTCAGGGTTAAAAGTCCGGTCACGGTTGTCATTTCCGACTCCGGCGAGATACATCCAATTGCCGTAATTGCTGTGAACATCATAATCAATCAGCATTTCCTCAAAATAAGCCGCTCCGATTATCCAGTCCTGTTTCAGGATTTTGCAGAAATACGAAGCTACATTCTGTCGACCGCGATTGCTCATCCAGCCTGTATTTTTGAGTTCGAGCATATTCGCATTCACGAAATCGGAATCCGTTTCTCCATCCTTCCATTTTTGAATCAATGTTTTATTGTTTTCAACGAAATATTTCTGATGATTGATTCCGCTTTTCGAAAAAATCAAATCTTTGTACTGTAAAGAAACATATCTGAAAAAATCCCTCCAAAGCAGCTCAAAAATCAACCAATACGTTGAATCATTGGCTCCGAATTCCTCCTCATATTTTTTTATTTCGTGGTAAATGGTTACCGCAGATATGCTTCCATCCGACAGCCAAGCGGAAAATTTTGAACTGTAATCTATTCCCACCAAACCGTTTCGGGTTTGTTTGTATTGACTCAGATTTTGCGTTTCTGAAAAATAATGATGCAATCTTTTCAATGCTTCATTTTCTCCGCCCGAAAAAGGAAAAGCTGTTCTTTCGTCCGTTTCAAAATCTTCAAAACCGATCGATTTTAATGAAATGGCATCGCTTTTAAAATGAATCTCCGATTTGTTGTATATCAAATCTTTCGATTCAAATTCAGGGCGAATCAGCAGATTTTTTTCAATTTTCTGCCGGAACGCGGTAAAAAGCATCGGAATTTTATCCAAAGTCTTAAAAACAAAAAGCGGATGAACCAGAAACTGAGAATACGATTTTTCCCAAATGGCAGCCGGAACCACACTTCGGATTTTTGTATGAAGTTCGGTTTCCTCTTTAGTCCATTCTTCCTGACAGAAAATCTTCACGACTTCAAATTCCTCGGAAATGTCTTTTAAAACGTCTTCCGTTTTGCTGTATTTGACTAAAAAAGGAATCTTCTGTTTTGCTAAATTCTGCTTTAAATTTTCTACACTTTCCAGCAAAAATTTTGCACGGTATTTTCCGATTTTTCTGGAACCGAATTGTGTCTGAGCAAAAAATTCAGAGTCAAAAACATACACTGCAATAAAAGGTAACTCTTCCTGCATCACATTGTATAAGGATTCTGAATCTCTTGTTCTCAAATCTTTGGTGATCCAGAGGATGTTGATTTTTTGTTTTTTCGGCATCTTTCGCTGCAATATTTTACTTCGTCCCAGTTTTTTTTCCACTTTTTCCGCCAGTTGAAAGGCAGTCCGCAGACTTCACAGATTTTGGAAGGCAATCCTGAAGGCATATTTTTTATATTAAACTTTAAATCAAATACAATTGTAATGTTAACAGGTCGCTCCTACGGAGCTTCCTTTTTACGGCTTTCTATTTTCTATTAACAGTACATTCCTACGGAATTTTATAATGCTCCGATAGGAGCTGACTGTTAATAGCTAACATTTTTATAAGATATGAGCTCCGTAGTAGCGACCTGTTAATGATTCATTTATTTCAACAGAATCGTTTTCAAACCTTTCGGCTCTTTTAATAACCTGTAATTCATCAAAATCTTTTGTGACTTTTGACTCCGTCGAATCTTCGATTTGCGGTTAAATATCACTTACAATAATTTTTAAAATTATTAATCGCCACATCTTTCGCTTTAAGATCGTGCATCATATTATACAGTCCGAAAAATGTTCGGTTCAGGTAAATGAAATGTCGGGAACCGCGGTTCGTATTCATTCCTTTCATATCACTTGCTTTCGCATATTTCTGTCCCAGATCGGCAATTTCCTGAAAGAACGACTCATCTGAAAAGTCAAATTTTTCCTGATTAAACGGTCTCGTAAACAATTCAAGCAATTCGTAGAATAATTTGGCAAAAAACTCTTTTTCTTTTTCTGAATCTTCTGTTCGAAGAATTTCCAGCGTGAACAATTTCTCACGGAAAATCTCAGGATTTTTCAGATTTTCTTCTTTCGCCAGTTCGAAATACGGAATGTAGAAATCTTCCGGAATCTCTTTGATACAGCCAAAATCGATAACCAATAATTCATTGTTTTCCGAAATCAGGAAATTTCCCGGATGCGGATCGGCGTGAACTTTTTTCAGAATATGCATCTGATACATATAAAAATCCCAAAGCGTCTGTCCAATTTTATTCAAATCCTCCTGCGAATTCTGTTTTTTAGTAAATTCCGAAAAATGAATTCCCGACATCCAATCCATCGTAATGATCTTTTCACACGAATATTCAGGGTAGTAATGAGGGAATTTCACATTGGGAAGATGACTGCATTCTTCTGCAAAATGCTGACTGCGTTTCAGTTCCAGATTATAATCGGTTTCTTCAAACAATTTGTCTTCCACTTCCTGAAAGTAAGATTCTGAACCTTCTTTTTTGATGTTAAACATCTTCATTGCAATCGGTTTTACCATTTTCAGGTCGCTGGAAATACTTTCTCTCACACCTGGATACTGGATTTTTACCGCTAGTTTTTTACCGTCTTTTTTCGCAGTATGAACCTGTCCGATACTCGCAGCATTAACCGATTCGGCGGAAAATTCATCAAAAATATCTTCCGGATTTTTCCCGAAATATTTTCTGAAAGTTTTCTTTACCAAAGCTCCCGACAAAGGCGGAACGGAAAATTGAGAAAGTGAGAATTTCTCTACATATTCCACCGGAAGAATGTTTTTTTCCATACTCAGCATTTGTGCGACTTTCAAAGCAGAACCTTTCAATTCTTTTAGTGAGTCGTAAATGTCTGTTGCGTTGTCTTCATTCAGAATTTTTCGGGCTTCTTCTTCATCTTTCGTGATTTTATTTCCGTAATATTTCAGGTAATTAATACCGACTTTTGCACCTGCTTTGAGCAGGCTACTTGTCCGTTTAATTTTTCCTGTGGGGATTTTATCTAATGTTTTCATTTTAAATTTTGTTTGTTTTGTATTTCTTAAACGCAAAGTGCGCACAGATTTTTTTTTAGATGCTAACTGTTTCAAGGTCGCAAAGGCGTTTGATTACATCGAATCTTTGATTTCACTCAGCAAAATCTTAAAATGTAAATAATTAGATATTTTTCAGATGCCAAGATATAAAAGCGAATCGCCAAAAGCCATTCATCAGCTCATTTTAAACTTTTCCTTCCAAATGAATTTTCCAAGGTCAAATACTTTTCTCAATGGTTCGTTGTCCATCAGTTCAAAACCCGTATCAATGGTTTTCTCGATGAAAATGTCGGTTTTTTCAAAATCGGGAGAAGTATCTTTTTTCCAGAAGTCAATGGCGGAAACCAAATGAAGCCAAAGTACTTCCTGTCTTGATTTTTCGTTAAATTTTCGGATATCTTCTTTCGCTTTCTCAATCATTTCCCATTCGTTAAAGTTTAAAGTATTGATAAATTGTTTATGATTTTCACGAAGGTTCTGAAGGATTTTGATTTTCTGAAGTTTATTATTTCCCAAAATTGACAAAACCAAAGAACGGTTCATCGTAAGATTTTCAAAGAAAATGAAATAGACATTTAATAATTTTTCTTTTGTAGCAACCTCATCAGAAGAATTGACTTCCGAAGCCAGTTCTAAAGATTTAGTAAAAAGATGATTCAGCATTTCTCTTTCAATCTGCTCAAATCCTGAAAAGTAATGGTAAAATTCTTTTTCCTCAAAATTGTTTTCTTTAGCAAAAAGGTAAACATTTTTTGGCTTTTCTCCATGATTCAAAAGATAATCACCGTATAGTTCAAATATTTTTTCCTGTGTGATATTGGCTTGTTCTTGCATAATAGAATTTATTTATTGACAAATTTAGTAATTAATTTTATTTTTAATTAAAATAAAGTATAAATTTGTACTATATAAACCATTTAATTTTTGAATTATGTTGACAATACAGGCACAATCGAATATACCTACAGATTTTGGAATGTTTACTGTTTATGCATTCTCAGAACACGAAGACGACTGGAGCCCGCATTTGGTTTGGGTTGCAGAAAATACAGATTTCAACAAAACGGTGAATGTTCGTTTTCATTCGGAATGTATTACAGGTGAAGTTTTTCATTCGAAAAAATGTGAATGCGGACAACAGCTTGATACTGCAATGAAATATGTGTCGGAAAACGGCGGAATGATTATTTATCTTCGTCAGGAAGGGCGGAATATCGGAATCATCAATAAATTGAGAGCTTATGCGCTTCAGGAAAAAGGTTTTGATACCGTGGAAGCCAATTTAAAACTGGGTTTGCCTGCAGACGGAAGAAATTTTGATGTAGCGGTGGAAATGCTTAAGATTCTGAATGTGAAAGAAATTAATTTGCTGACCAATAATCCGGATAAGCTTAAATCTCTTGAAAACAGTGGAATTATTCTCAATCACAGAGTCCCTTTGGAAATAGAATCTAACGAAGTGAACGAAGGTTATCTTTCAAAAAAGAAAGATTATTTCGGACATCTTTTAGAAAAGGTATAATTTTCTCATTATGTTGAGAAAAAACTTCCAGTCACCAAAACCAATCTTATGAAAAAAATTCTGCTTACCGGTGCTACCGGATACATCGGGAAACGAATGATTAACGTAATCGCTGCTCAAGGCTATCAAGTCATCTGCTGCTGCAGAGACAAAAACCGTTTTTCTAAAAGTGTGGATATTGATGATGCACAGATTGAAGTGGTGGAAGTGGATTTTCTGAAACCCGAAACACTGGATAACATTCCGAAAGATATTTCAGGAGCGTATTACTTGATGCATTCGATGAGCAACAGCAACGATTATGCAGAAGTTGAAAGACAATGCGCTGTTAATTTTTCAAATTATATTGAAACTACCGACTGTAAACACATCGTTTATCTTTCGGGTTTGGCGAATGAAAAAGAATTATCACAACATTTGAGTTCAAGATTTGAAGTTGAAAAAATCCTGATGAAATGTAAAGTTCCTGCAACAGTTTTAAGAGCGGGAATTATTATTGGTTCAGGAAGTGCATCGTTCGAAATCATCAGAGATCTGGTGGAAAAATTACCGGTAATGGTGGCTCCGAAATGGCTCCACACAAAATGTCAGCCGATTGGAATTGCCAATGTTCTGGATTTTCTGATCTTTACTTTATTTAAAGAACAGGCATATCACAAAAATTTTGACATCGGATGCGATAATGTTTTGACCTACAAAGAAATGCTTTTGGAATTTGCCAAAATCAGAGGACTGAAAAGAAAAATTTTCACCGTTCCTGTTATGACTCCGAAATTGTCTTCGTATTGGCTGTATTTTATTACTTCAACATCTTACAATCTGGCTTCTGCATTGGTCGGAAGTATGAAGATTGAAGTTATCTGCAGACCGGAAAGCCTTGCGGAAATCAAACATATTACCGGAGTTCAGCCTTTTTCTTATGATACGGCTTTGAGAAGAACTTTGGCTAAAATTCAGGACAACGAAATTGCTTCAAGCTGGAAAGACAGCTTTATCAGCAGCAGAAGCGATTCCAGCCTGAAAGATTATCTGGATGTCCCAAAATATGGCTGTTTTACAGATTTGAGAACGGCAGAATATGACGATCGTGAACGATGTCTTGACCGGGTTTTTTCTTTAGGTGGTGTAAACGGATGGTACGGACAAAGCCTTTGGGAAATACGGGGTTTGATGGATTTAATGGTCGGAGGTCCCGGATTGAGACGGGGAAGAACACATCCCGATAAACTTCACGAAGGCGATGCGCTTGATTTCTGGCGTGTTTTATATGCCAATAAAGAAGAAGGAAAACTGATTCTCTTTGCAGAAATGAGACTTCCCGGAGAAGCTTGGCTGATGTTTAAAGTGTACAAAGGCAAACTTTGGCAGAAAGCCGTTTTCCGGCCTCAAGGATTGACGGGAAGGTTGTATTGGTATTCTGTTTTGCCGTTTCACGGGATTATTTTTAAAGGGATGGTGAGGAGATTAGCTGATAATTCTTTAAAATAGATTTTTTAGTAGCATAAAATATTTATTATCGCTATTTTATTTAAGTCTTTTGTACCACTATTCTTACAACGTTCTGCAGATAATTAGCAAGAGCCATAAATGGCTTAATGGGTGTGAAGTACTGAAGTCGAGTTCGTATACAATTTTATAGTGAGCTAAAAAAAATGGCTATCAAAGGTAATTTTCTGCAAACTGTTGAGATAGAATTATTTAATTAAATGAATTTAATCCTTAGCCAAGTTAACCTTAAAGCATTATCTGCATAGGTTTTTCAAATGTTTATTTAAAAATTTTAATTTTCAGTGTTTTTCCTATGCGATAAACAGTGTTTATCCTGTGGTATGTAATATTATTATTGCACAACTTTGGTAGTATAAACTAATGCCATGAAAATCACAGAGTTTCTTTCGAAACTTGTTACTGCAGTAAATGCAGAAATAACAGGAATCCCTATTGTCGAATTGGCCAATATAGCTACTTTGAACGATGGAGATGAGTTTCTGTCTTCCAAATCTTCCATCATTTTATCGATTGTCAACATTGAAGAAGATAAGGTGATGAAAAATCAAACTTTATATAAAAACTATATTCCCTCAGGCAATACGGTAGAAAAATATAAGAATCCTACTCAGAATTTAATTTTATCACTTTTATTTGCCTCCTATAATATCGATCAGTCGAAATACACAGAAGGAATAGATAAGCTGGAAGCAGTGATCAGATATTTTCAGAATAATCGTGTTTTTTACTGGCAAGCTCCAGATTTATTAGAATATATTCCCGAAAGCGGATTTTATGACAAGCTCATCTTTGATATGGTCAGTCTGAAAACCGATCAGCTCAACCAGATGTGGTCTTATCTTGGGGCAAAATACATGCCTTCGGTATTGTATCAGGTACAGATGGTTTCAATACAGGCAGAAGAAACTTCGTCAGAAGAAATCATTAAAAAAGCTACAATTCAACTTTGGGAAAATGATCCCAACGATTCTACCGGACATTTGGAATCCGGCACTTTCACCAAAAACGACGATAACGAAATTATAACAACTACTTAAAACTTAGCAATCATGAATATTAGTGCCATTAAAACTCCCGGAGTATACGTCAACGAGATTGATGCATTTCCACCTTCTATCGCTCAAGTAGCAACTGCCATTCCTGCATTTGTAGGATATACAGAAAAAGCCACTTCTCTGAATGTTCCTACTCGGATTTCTTCTTTAATGGAATACGAGCAGATTTTTGGCGGAGCTCCGGTTGCTGCGAATATTACCGTAGATCTTGATAGTAATCTCATTCCATTAGATACATCTTCTGTTACAGAGAGCAACTTTAAGCTTTACAACAGCATGCGTTTGTTTTATGCCAATGGAGGAGGAGAATGCTATATCGTTTCAATCGGAATTTATACTGATAATCCCTCTTTTGATGCTACCACAAAAGGTAAATTTACTGACGGAATTGACAAGCTGGAAAAATATGATGAACCAACATTAATATTATTTCCTGATGCTGTTAATTTATCAGCAGCTAATTTAGGAGCAGTACAGGTACATTCATTAATGCAGTGCCAGAAACTGATGGATCGATTTACGATCATGGATGTCAAACAAACTGCAAACTTAATTGATGACAGTGAAGATTTCAGAGATGAAATAGGAAACCAGAACCTGAAATACGGAGCAGCTTATTATCCTTATTTACAGGCTAATTTCCCATATCAGTTCAGATTTAATGATATTAACGGAATCGGTTCGGGAAAAGTAAATTTTGCTTCTATTTACGCAACTGATTTACTGATAAGTCCATTATTAAATAATTTTGATGTCACTTATAAAAAAGTGTATCAAAGTACAGCTCCGGAAGGATTTGACACTCAATGGGATAATCTTGATAAAAGCAATTATTCGATCAATATTCTTGATGATACTCAAGATTATGTAGATCAGTTGTGGAGTTATCTGAAAATTCTTGGTCAGACCAGCAGTTTAGCCAGTCCGTTTAAGGGTTATGTTGAGACACTTATTTCAATTTCACTTAAACAATATGCACAGAAAATAGTTGATTTTTCAGCTGCTTACGGTGAGTTGCAAACTCCGGGAGCAGATCCTGAAGTAGATCCTCCTGTTGATTTAGATAACTTAGATCTAAATCCGGAAGCTGATTTTGATGATGTAATCTGGAAAAGTGTCTCGTTTACAGCTTCGGGAACAAATCCATATTCAGGAACAGCATTAAGTACTTCGGGTTTTGCGGATCAAGGAAAAATCCAGGCAGCATTAGATAAATTGAATTCTCAAATTATTGCTGCAATGAATTCAGCAATGAGCGCATTGGAAAATTATGTTATGGAAGAAGAAAATAATCTGATTTCAAACATTCCGCTTTTCTCGATCATTGTTTCAAAACTTTCCCAATCGATGAACACGGTTCCGCCTTCTGGAGCTATTGCGGGAATTTATGCTCAAACTGATGCAACAAAAGGTGTTTGGAAAGCCCCGGCGAATGTAAGTGTAAACTCAATAATAGGTTTAACGGATGACATCAACGATAAAGATCAGGAAAATATGAACATCCACGAAACCGGAAAATCAATCAACGCAATCCGAAAATTTACAGGAAGAGGAAATCTTGTCTGGGGTGCGAGAACGTTGGCAGGAAACAGCAACGACTGGCGATATGTCAACGTAAGAAGATTAGCAAATATGATCGAAGAATCTGTGAAAAAAGCCTGTATGCAGTTTGTGTTTGAGCCGAATGTTGCACAAACATGGGTCAATGTAAAAGGGATGATCGAAAATTATTTAACGACCCTTTGGAACGACGGTGCTTTGGCAGGAGCGAAACCCGAACACGCATTTTTTGTAGCAGTCGGACTTAACCAAACCATGTCTGCACAGGATATTCTTGAAGGCAGAATGATTGTAAAAATAGGATATGCTCCTTCAAGACCTGCAGAATTTATCATTTTGGAATTCA